>JAFGKN010000609.1 GCA_016928605.1 Planctomycetota bacterium
AGGAAGTCGCCGCGCTCGTCGCCTTCCTCGCCGGGGAGGAGGCGGCGTACATCACCGGCCAGGTGATCGGAGTCAGCGGCGGCGTCTGCTAGCGCGCCCGGCGGCCCGCGCGAGACACGGCAAGCGGAGGGATCCGCGATCCCGCGACGCCGTCCGGGATGCCCGCCGGAGCATCAGGTCGCCACGGCGCGGAAGAGATCGTCTCCTCCGCGGATCATCTCGCAGGTGTCGAAGGCGTTGATGAAGACCCCGCAGATGCCGGGCATGGTGATCGAGTGCCCCGTGAAGTAGAGGTTCTTCAGGCGCATCCTCGGCTGCGGGCGGGCGGTGCCCTGCTGCTCGACGTCGTGGCTCACGCCGAAGACCGCGCCGTGCTCGTTCCTCGTGTACCACGCATCGGTCAGAGGAGTCGCCGTGTACGCCTCGGCGATGGCATCCGGCAGCTCGGGGATGATCCTCCGCATCCTGGCGATCATGCGCCGTGCGATCTCCTGCTTGAGCCGCTCGTAGTCCTCGCCTCTCCTTCCGGAAGGCCGATCGCCCCAGCTCGCGAAGATGTCCCAGTCCATGTAGGCCATGGCCTCGAGGCGCGGACCGCCCCGCGGCGTCTTCTCCTCCCCGCAGGGATAGGTGACCAGGATGACGTCGAGGGGCGGCCAGTCGCCGGCCTCCTCCTCGCCGCGGATCATCACGCAGGTCGAGCCGATGGAGCTCAGCGGCGCGCTGAGAGCGAGGAAGAGCTGGAAGGCGCCGCGCGAGTCCTTCATCGCGAGGATCCGCTCCCTGAAGATCGCAGGCAGGCTCTCCTCGGGAATGCACCGGACGGCGACCTTCGGGTGGCAGGCGGCCACGAAGAGATCCGCGTCGATGCGCTCGCCGTTCGCCGTGGTCACGGCCCTCGCCATGCGCCCTTCACAGGCGATGCCGACGACCTCCGAGCGGAACCGGTACTCGACGCCCAGCTCTCGACCGCGCTCGAGGAGCGCCTTCACCAGCGCTCCGCCGCCGCCGTCGATGCGGCTGGTCCGGTCGAAGTTCGAGCGAAAGGCGAGAGCGTGCTTGACCCACGGCGCCTCGCTGGGAAGAAGGCCCAGGTTGAAGGTCTGTAGCGAGAGCGCCTCGCGGAGCCACGCGTCCTCCGTCGCGCCCTCGATGTAGTCGGCGAACGAGCCGCCGGGCCACTGGAGATCGAGCGGACTGCCGTACTCGACGCCCCGCCGCAGGGCGAACCACTTGAACCGCGAGCAGATGCCATCCACATCCGCGACGAAGCGGTCGATGGCCGCGCGCTCGCCCGGCCATGCGGCGAGCGCCTTCTCGTGGAACCTGTCGAAGCGCGCCGGATAGGCGAAGCGGTTCGGTCCGCTGATCACCTCGATCGCGGCATCCTCGGGAAAGGGGAGGATCCGCAGGCGCGGCCAGACCTGGAGGTGCTCGAGAAACTGGCGCATCGGCCGCCCGGGCAGCGTCGATCCCATGTAGTGAAAGCCGACGTCGAACACCGTCCTCCCGCGCCGAAACTGCTGGAGATATCCTCCTGGAATCGCATGCTGCTCGATCACGATGATGCGGCGGCCCGTCTCGGCCAGCAGGATCGCATCCACGAGCCCGGAGAGCCCGGCTCCGATGATGACCGCATCCGCGTTCACGATCCGTCGTCTCCTTGCGCTCTCACTGCTCGAACCGGCGAAGGATCAAGCATCCGTTGGTCCCGCCGAATCCAAAGGAGTTCGACAGGATGAGCCGCGGCTCGCCCCGGAGCGTCCTGGGGGTCACGTTGATGCGGGGAGTCTCATCGTCGAATCCTTCGAAGTTGATGTTCGGCGCCAGGAAGCCGTCGCGCATCATGAGCAGCGAGTAGATCGCCTCGGAAGCTCCGGCCATCCAGCACTCGTGGCCGGTCATCGACTTGGTCGACGAGACCGGCGGGCCGTTCTCGCCGAAGAGCCGCTGGATGGCCGATGCCTCCGCCATGTCGCCCAGGAGCGTCGCGGTGGCGTGCGCGTTGATGTAGTCGATGTCGCCGGTCGAGAGCCCCGCGCTCGAGAGCGCCGACTCCATGGCGCGGAAAGCGCCCTCTCCCGAAGGCAGCGTGAGATGGTTGCCGTCCGAGGAGAACCCGTAGGCCGCGATCTCCCCGAAGATCCTCGCGTCCCGCGCGGAGGCGCTCTCCAGGCTCTCCAGGATGAGAACGGCGGCTCCCCCGCCGGGCACCAGCCCGTCGCGCCCGCGGTCGAAGGGACGGGAGGCGCGCGGCGGATCCTCCTCGTGGACGCTGAAGGTGCTGAGCGCGTCGAAGCTCACCATGGAGAGCCAGTTCATCTCCTGCGCTCCGCCCGCGAAGACCATCCTCTGCGCTCCGCTGCGGATCAACAGGAAGGCGAGGCCGAGCGCGTGCGAGCCGCTGCTGCACGCCGCGCTGATCGTCATGTTGATGCCGCGGGCGCCGAGGAAAGGCCCGAGGTTCATCGAGACGGTCGAGTTCATCACCTTGATGACCATGTCGGAGCCCAGGAAGCGCGCCTCCTTGTACTCGTCCAGGGTCCGGATCAGCTCGGGGATGGGATCGCACGTCGAGTCGTTGCCGATGATGATGCCGACATCGTCGCGCGCGATCAGCTCGGCCGGCAGGTCCGCAACCGAGATCGCCCGGCGCGCGGCCAGCGCGCCGTAGAGCGCCGCCTCCGGCATGTACTTCCGCGCCTTCCGATCGAGCTGCTTCTTCGCATCGAGGTCGCCGGCGAGCCGGGTCATGAGACCGGACCTGAAGCCTCGCTTCTTGCGCTCCTCGGAGAAGATCGCGCCCGACCGGCCCTCCTGGAGAGAGATCGAGATCTCATCGAGCGTCTCTCCCAGACAGCTCACAGCCCCCATCCCCGTGACGACGACCCTGCTCATGCTCGCTTCTTCTCCGG
>JAFGKN010000092.1 GCA_016928605.1 Planctomycetota bacterium
GACGACCGGCGTCGCGGACGTCGACACGGCGAGTTTCCGGAGGATCACGGACAACCTGGCGCAGCCCGAGATCCGCATCGACAATCCCGCCGCCTGGCGCATCGCCCTGGACTCGCCGGGCGAGGAGTTGACTTTCGTCGCGTACGCCGTCGACAGGGCGGGGAACAAGAGCGAGGAGGTGAAGCTCAACGTGATCCGCCGCCGACTCGAGATCTTCCCCTTCGAGGTCGTCGAGAAGCGCGGCAACGTGGCGACCGTGCAGGGAAAGCTCCGCTTCGAGGGGGAGAGAGTCCTGGAGGAGGGTCCGGACGTGGGGCTCGACCTGCGGTTCATGGTCAACGGCACGCTGGCGGACACCGCCTGGGTGCCTGCCGCGGACGGCATCACGTCGTCGCCCGAGACGGTCGAGGGAAGCGCCCAGGGCGCCATCGCCTTCCAGGCCACGGTCCTGCTCGGCCAGGCCGTCAACAACGTCGAGGTGCTCTACAGCTGGAACGGCAGCAAGCCCCGTCCATTTCCAAAGCCTGTCCGGCACACCAATCTGCGCGTCGACCCTCCGCTCATCCTCATCGATGCGCTGCCGGAGGTGACGAACCAGAGCGAGATCAGCGTCAGCGGGCACCTGGAGCCCTACTTCGATGGCCTGGCCCTCCAGATCAACACTCCCATCGGCTTCCAGCGCCTGCCGCTCGACATCGCCGGGCGGATGGCCTTCTTCAGCCGTACGGTCCGGCTCCTCAGGGACCAGGAGAACGAGATCAGCTTCACCGTCCACTACAAGGACAGCCAGATCCTCGGCTCGAGCGACCATGCCTACAAGGTCTTCTGCGACATGAGGTCGCCCACCTGCCAGGATGTGTTCCTGCGCGAGGAGTACGCCGACCGCATGGTCCTGCAGGTGAACGCGAGCGAGGGGCTCTCGCGGCTCAAGGGCCGGATCACCGGCGGCAGGAGGGAGACCGGGGCGGTCGAGCCTCTCGAGTCGGGGGCTCTGGAGGACCTGGCGATCGACCCCGTCAAGGCCACGTGGGAGCCGGTTGCATACCGGGTCGAGGTGCGTCAGCCGTACCGCTCACAGTCACGCATCCAGCTCGAGCTGACCGATCTCGCGGGCAACACCGACACGCAAGAGGAGCTGATCCTGCGCGCTCCCGACTCGCTCGTCTCCGCCGCCGCGGTCCGGCGCGCCATCGCCGAGGGGGGAGAGGGCGGCGAGGAGCCAGGCTCGATCCAGACGGCGAAGGCCAGCTTCCGGAGCGGAACGATCGACTTCTGGTCCCCCTTCCTGGAAGAGATGGGGATGTCGTTCGTGCCCTTCGGTAATCAGCGCCTCGAGATGAGCGAGAAGGAGGTGCCGGAGTTCGCGTGGTTCCGCTACTTGCGCGAGATCGGCGAGTCCATCGGGACGCCGGGGGAGAGACAGGTGCCCATGGTCCTGGGGGATCGCCCCGTCAATCTCGTGCGCGGGTTCGTGAAGTGGTTCGAGGAGCAGACCGATGACGGGTATGCGTACTTCGTCCCGACCGTTGACCAGTGGGTCTGCGCGTTCGCCGGGCGCAGCGATCCGGTCCTCGCCCGGGAGGAGATCGCGGAGTGGTTCTCTCCCGATCCAGATGCGTCCCGTTACGCGAGGATGGGCAAGTGCTTCACGGAGACTCCCACGCCGCGCTACGGCCTCAACAAGCTGCAGGAGTCCGGATCGCGCCCCGCCAACATCTCGCCGTCGGGCCTCCTCGACATGGAGGCCAACGTCCAGGAGCTCGTGATTCAGCAAGAGGGCGGAAGTCTTTTCTTCGTCATCGGCGGGCATGAGCAGCTCCGGACGCGGAGCGATTTCCTCTCTCATTGCCAGACGGCGCGGCGCTTCGGCGAAGACCAGCAGAGCCTGCAGACGAAGTTCACCGGCCTGCGGCTCTGCCGCAGGCCCAAGACCGAGGACGATCAGCCCCGACCCTGACGATCGAGAGCGTGGAATCGAGATGGATCGACCAGCCGGAAACCCCAGTGGCAGCGCCCTCCCCGCGTGGGCCCCGGCGACATGGAGAGCCGTTCTGCTCCTCGTCCTGGCTGCTGTTTCGGGGCCCGTCCCGGCCCAGGAGGAGATCAGCTATCAGCCCCTCTTCGACTGGGACATCATCTCGCTCGAGCAGAACAACCCCCGCTTCAACGGCAGCGTCCTCACGGGATTTCATTCGGTCCGGTCCCCCGGCGTCACGCCGTACCGCGGCTGGAAGACCGGGCTCGGGTTTCTCTACACGCGCGAGGAGCAAATCTCCGAGGTCGCCGAGTCGAAACGTTTCACCTACAATCAGCTGATCCTCAATCCCAAGCTGAACTACGGGTTTTTCTGGAATCTCGAGGCCGGCGCGGGTCTCGCAGCCAGCTATGCCACGGGACGGGAGCTCGTCTCCGACGGCGCGGGAGGCACCGCGGAGACGGATGAAGAGAACATCGACCTGAGCTCGGTCGATCTCGGAGTCAAGTGGAACCTCCTGAACCTGGACCGGTTGCGTTTCGCACTGGCCTTCGACAGCCGTCTGGCGCTCAACCGGGGCGAGTTCGGCCTGCTCTCGGGAAACTTCTTCAATCTCGAGCTCGACACCGACTTCGCGGTGACAAACCGCTTCAGCGTGGCGGGAAACCTGCAGCTCCTCACGAGCGACCGCAAGGATGTGCGGACTCAGGTGATGAGCGACATCGCGGCGATCTACTCGTTCACCGATCAGTTCCGGGGCATGCTTTTCGGGACGATCAAGGAGGACGACGAGGCGCGGACGGCGCTCGGATTCGTGGGAATCGCCGGGCAGTACGTCATCGAGCAGCACTCCTTCACGCTCGCGTTCGACCTCCTCCTCAACGATGCCGACCGGGA
>JAFGKN010000610.1 GCA_016928605.1 Planctomycetota bacterium
CTCCGTTTCCTCCCCTGCTCCGCGAGATCGTGCGCCAGGCCGCCGAGCTCAGGGCGGCGCGCAAGCCTCTTGCTTGCGTGCTGGCGACCGCAGATCCAGCAGCAGTCATCGAGCGAGCGTCGCTGAGGGCGCGGGCGATCCCCGTCTGGACTCTCGGGCCGCTCGAGCCGGAGGCCCGCGCAGAGATGGCCGCCGACTTCTTCGCCGTCGAGACCGTCCCTCCGGCGCTCACGGGCCTTCTGGCGGAGAAGAGCAGCACCCCCGCTGGCGACCTGAGGCTGCTCCGGGCTGCGGCCGGGGCCGGAGCGCGCGTGGACTTCCTCGGAGAGCTGAGTCTCCCTCCGGCCTCGCTGCAGAAGCTAGCGTCGGAGGCGGATGCGCCTCTGGCCGACGTGCGTCCAGCTCCGCCACTGGACCGCCAGCTCGATCTCCTGCGGTTCGCGGAGGGATGGCTGACCGCACCGGAGATGCGCGCGCTCTTCGGGGAGTTCTCGAGCGCCGACTGGCGGCGAGGGCTCGAGACGCTGCACTCCCAGGGTCTCGTCCGGCGCCGCGGCGACGGGAGCGACACGCGGTACTCTGCCGAGACCTCCGGGGCGCCCGCGAGCGGATCGAGCAGCGTGCGCAAGGCCGGATCGCGCGGCGCGCGAGAGCCCGGCGATGCGGGCCTGCGAACGCCGCTGCTGCGGGCCTTCGAGCGCGAGGGGCGCCGCGGCCTTCTCGCTTCCCCTGATGCCTGGGCCGTCTGGGGCCGCCATCTCGCCGCGGACGGCAGGCCTGTCGAGGCTCTTCGCCGGCTTCTGCGCGCCGCGCGGGCTCTGGAGAGGGCGGACCGGCCGGATGATGCCCGCCGCCTTCTCGAGGAGATCGTCCGCGGGGAGGGAGACCGGCAGGCGCCACGCTTTCTCCTCGCGCGCCTGCGGCTCGCGGATGTCGGACGGCGGCTCGGCCGGGGACGAGCCGCCCTGAGAGACCTGGGTCCCATCCGCAAGAGCCACCCCCTCTGGTTCCAGCGCGCGGCTCGGTTCCGCAAGGGCCTGCTCCTGGCTCAGATCGGC
Organism: Planctomycetota bacterium; assembly: GCA_016928605.1. Taxonomy (GTDB): domain Bacteria; phylum Planctomycetota; class UBA8108; order UBA8108; family UBA8108; genus JAFGKN01. The sequence goes on from JAFGKN010000610.1 coordinate 1,059, forward strand.
GAGCCGGAATCCGCGGTCCGCCAGATCGAGCGGCTCCTGCGCCTTCCCGTCCCTCGTCCGGCGACGCCTGCCTCGCGCTGGTTCTTCCTCGAAGCGGAGGCTCGGCTTGCGCGCCTTTACCTCGATGCCGGCCGCGCCGGCGCGGGACGGCGCGCTCTCGACGCGCTCCTGCCCCGGCTCGAGAAGGCACCGGCGGGCGCGGCGGTGGATCGAGCCACGCGCGCACTGGGAATCCTCGCCTCCTGCGAGCTGACCCACGGCGATCGCGATGCAGCGGCGCGGCACCTCGAGACGGCGCGAGCCCTGGCCCGAGCCGCGGGGCGTCCCGATCTGGAGATGGAGCCTCTCAACGAGCTCGCCGTCCTCATGGCAGGCAGCCACCGCCTGGACGAGGCCCTGAGCCTTTTCGAGAAGCTCGAGGAGCTGGCGCGGCGGCTGTCGGATCCGATCGGTCAGATCCGGGCTCTCTACAACCAGGGCATCACCTGCTACCGGCTTCAGAGGCTGGAGGACGCGGAGGAGCGCCACCGGCGAGCCCGGCGGCTCTCCGACGCGCTCGGCCCGCACGCCTACTCCGCCACCGTCTGGATCGGTCTGGCGGTCGTCCTCAGAGAGCGGGGCCGGCTCACCGAGGCCCTGCGCCTCTACCGCAAGGTGCTCCGCCACCTCGCTCTGGCTCGGACCGCCGACGAGGCCGTCGCCCGCAACAACCTCGGCGAGGTCTATCTCGCGCTCGGCCGGCTCTCGCGCTCTCTCGACGAGCGGCGCCGGGCCCTGGATCTCGCCCGGTCGACGGAAAACCGATTCTTGCTGGGCCTCGCGCTGCGCAGCCTGGGCTCGAGCCTCTGGGCGCTGGGCCGGGCGGCCGAGTCCCGCGCCGCGCTCGAGGAATGCCTCGCCGTGGAATCGGCGTCCGCCGATCCCCGGCACCTCGGAAGCTCCCTCCTGTTTCTCGGCTGCCAGGCGGCGATGGAGGGCGACGCTCCTCGCGCGGTGAAGCTCCTCCGCCGGGCGCGGACCGAGTGCCGCCGCGCCGGCGACAGAGCCTTCGCCGAGGCCGCCTCGCTCGCGCTGCTCGAGGCTCTCGCTCGCCGGAGGGAGCCCGGTCCCTCCCGGCGGAGGCTGGCGCGCTTCCTTCCGCAACCGGGAGGCGCCGCTTCCGTCGTCTGGCCCGTGATCGAGCGCGCACTCCGGGCGCGCCTCGACCTCGACCGCCCCACCGCTCGCGAGGAGCTGCTCGAGGCCCTCCGCGATGGAGCGGCCCGCGGGCTGGTGTGGCAGACGTTCCTGGCAACGACGGCCGCCCTCGGCGATCCGGCTCTGCCTCCGGGGATCGCCGCCGAGCTCGAGGACCACCGAGAGCTCCTCGCCTCCGTCATGACGCGGCGCCTCGACCCGGACGGCGTCGCGGTCTTCCGCGCCTGCTGGTTGCGGGGAATGCATCCGGGCCGGACTCTCGCGCCGGAGGCTGCCTCTTCCGCCTCCACTCCGCAAGACGCCGCGGGGCCGCCCATCTCCGCACAGCAGGTTGCCCTGCCGGAGGGATCCCTGCTCGCCGGTCTCGACGAATTCTCCGCCCCGGGCCTCGATGCCGGCCTGATGGGGCTCCTCGACCGTCTTCGCCGCGCCACCGGCTCTCGGAGAGCCTGGACCATCCGCCTCGGCGAGCAGAAGGCGTCCTTCTGGACCGACCGCGGAACCGCTGCTCGACCGCTGCGGCTGCTGCGCGAGGGAGGCGGCGTGATCGAGCGCGCCCGCAGGTCGGGCGAGATCGAAGAGGCCGGAGGCGGACTCCTGCTGGCAACGGCGCGGTCTTCTTCGCTCCTCCTCTTCCTCGAGAGACCGCCGGGAGGGTGGAGCCCCGCGGCGGAGGCATCGGCCCGGCTCCGGATCGCCGAGGCGGCCCGGCTCGTGCACCTGCTGTTCCGGCTCCAGGAGGCCGAGACGGCGCTCGAGGGGGAGCGGGCGGCGCACCGCGAGACGAGGGACTCTCTGCGCCAGCTCACGGCCGCCCTGGGGCGGGACAAGGAGCTGATCGACACGGCCCTCATCTCGAGGCGGAGCGAGCTGGCCGAGGAGGTGCGGCGGCTCGGGCAGACTCGCTTCCTCCGAGAGGGGCCGGTCCGCGAGCCGGTGGCGCGCTCGCGGCCCATGCGCGAGCTGATGAGCCGTCTCCCGCGGCTCGCCGAGGGGCATCTGCCGATCCTCATCCTCGGCGAGAGCGGTGTCGGCAAGGATCTGCTCGCCCGCTGGATCCACAGCATCAGCCCGCGGCGGAAGGCGCCGTTCCTCGCCGAGATCTGTTCGCTGCCCGAGTCGCTGCTCGAGTCCGAGCTGTTCGGATTCGTCCGCGGCGCGTTCACCGATGCCGTCCGCGACCAGCCGGGGCTGTTTCAGCGGGTGAACAAGGGCACGCTCTACCTCGACGAGATCGCGGATCTCTCCCCGGCTCTGCAGAGCCGGCTCCTCCGGGTGATCGAGAGCCGCCGCGTGAGGCCCCTGGGCAGCGATGAGGAACTCCAGCTCGATTTCCGCCTGATCTCTTCCAGCCGCTGCGCCGATCCGGATGAGCTGGTGGCGAGGGGCCTGCGGCGAGACCTCTTCTACCGCCTTCAGGGCCAGACCATCACCGTGCCGCCGCTCCGCGAGCGGCCCGAAGAGATCCCGCATCTGGCTCGCGAGCTCGCAGCGCGGTTCGCGGCCAGGGCGAACCAGCCGGTGCCCCTCATCTCGCCTGAGGTCCTCGAGAAGCTGACGAAGCACTCCTGGCCGGGCAACGTCCGAGAGCTGGCCAACGAGATCGAAAGAGCGCTCCTGGAAAACCCTCGAGAGCTGCTTCCCTCGCTCGTTCTCAAAGAGCCTCGCGCCGCCGGGCGGCTGGCGATCCTGCCGGACATCGAGCGCGGCCTCCGGGTGGCGCGGGACAACTTCGAGAGGCAGATCGTGGCCGAGGCGCTGCGAAGATTCCACGGCAACGCGAGCGCGGCTGCCCGCTGGCTGCGCGTGACGCGGCGCCATCTAGGCAAGCTGATCGAGAAGCACGTGCTGGACCTGCAGGCCTTCAAGCGCTGAACGCTCACAAAAAAAGAGAGAGCTTTGCGGCTCGGACTGCTGTCCCCAGACTTTCGTCGGGGTTCCCTCGATCGGAAGGAAGGGCTTTGTCTCTCTCTCGCTTGTGCCCCGGGAAAGCCCAGAGGACTTTCGGGACAACAGCAGAGCCGTCTTGACTCTCTCTGAGGCGCCAGACGCTCGTGGGATGGAGCGTCCTGCGAAGCTACCGGAAGAAGAGCAAAGGCTGTGCCGTAGGTGTTGCGCATGTCCTGCGAACGTCTAACTCGGCACAGGACAAGACATGCGGCTGTCGCTCGGATGGTTCAGCGCTCCGCGGGCCTCGCGCCGGTTTACAGTCCGGGAGGATCACCTGGAACTTTTGTTCCAGGGCAACCCCCCGCAGTATGGCACGAGCGTACAGTGTTTTTGCTGGCGACTCCTTCCGTCGGACCTTACAATCAAGCCCGTGGCAGACTTGGGTCTGGAGGCATAGGCCGTGACACGACAGAAGCTTCGGCGAACACGCGCTCGTCCGGGGGGGCATGGATGGCTGGGGCACCCTGCCGGGAGGATGCATCGGCGGTGGCTCGTCTGCGGAATGCTGGCGGCCTCTCTGCTCGCCTGCCCCCCTGTGCGAGCGGCCGACGCAGCTTTCATCCGCGGCGACGCCAACATGGATGGGACTCTTTCGCTCGCGGATGTCTTCGCCATCCTCCGCTACATGCATCAGGGGCGCACGCTCCCCTGTCTCGACGCGGCCGACGCCGATGATTCTGGAGGGATCGAGGCTGTCGACTTCCTTTGCGTCATGGCCTTTCTTTTTCTTCGCGACGGAGCCGGCAATGCTCCTCCGCCGCCACCCTTTCCAGCGCCAGGGCTGGATCCGACCCCCGATGCGCTCGATTGCCGGGAGGCTCGCAATCCCTCGGGCCGCCGGGTAAAGGACGATGAGCCTCTCGTGCTGCCGCTGGATCCCGACTCCCTCGGAACCGCGTGCGAAAGCTCGAATCTCGGCGCCGATGCCGAGTTCATCCACTTTCTTCATCAAGACATCTTCGCCTTTCCGGGACAGAGGGAGGTGAGAACGCCCGTCGTGATGTGCACTCTCGGTGAGCTGGACGGGATCACGATCAGCCTGAGCAGCTCGTCGCCGGCCGTCCGGCTCGAGAGCATCGACTTCCGAGACGGAGAGCTCGACGGCCACCGGACCCCCCTCTCCTGGATCAGCTCCTGCAAGAGTCTGGTCGCGGACGGTTACATCTCCTCGACGTTTGCGATCGACATCTGGACCGGAAGCAGCACGCTTCCGGCATTCCGAGACCGCCGCGTCGCCGATCTCGTCTTCTCGGTCCCCCCCGATGCCCAGCCCGACACCCATGCGCTCGTCCGTTTCGAGACCACCCCGGGGAACCAGCTCTTTCCGCCCATCAGAAACGAGTTCGTCCGCTCCGGCGAGAGTCTGCGCCACGGAAGCTGCGGCGTCAGGATTCACATCAAGACGGAGTCCGACTTGTTCATCCGCGGCGATGGCAACCGCGACGGGCGCGTCAATCTCGCCGACGCCGCGCTGACAATTCTCTACCTCTTCCGCGGTGACGTCACGTCTCCACCGTGCGAGGACGCGGCGGACGTGGACAACAGCGGCAGAATCGAGCTGAGCGACCCCATCCGTCTCCTCGTTTACCTCTTCCTCGATGGGCCGCCTCCGGCCCCGCCCTTCCCCTATCCCGGCCAGGACATCTACGGCGAGGAGGATCTCCTCGGCTGTAGCGCGGAGCTGCCCTGAGCCCGGGAGTCTCCCTTCGCCGGGACGGTGTCGAGCCGGGCGTCAGCTCCCCGTGCGCTCCGCGTGGAGCCGTTCCCGCCAGCGGCCGAGCCCTGCTGCGTCAGGGCGAACGGCGGCGGCCCACTACCCCGACTCCGGCTGCCCGATGAATGGCTCGACCTAAGTGCCTTCCATGAGAAGGCCCTAAACGACTCTCGAGCCTGCAGGACGAAGCCCTAGGAAAACCCCCTCGCAACGAGTTACGAGGGGGCACAAACGAGGAGAAAAAAATGAAATGGCTCGATTCAGATCCACCCCAGCGCCGGACAGCGATCTCTAGATGCAACTCTCTCGCACCGGGAGGTTCTTGCGAACGCTCATCGACCTGCCCCGGACGCTCGGCTGTGCGTCCCACGCGCCCCACCGAGAGCCGTCCGGACAGCGGACATGGTAAGGCTTGATGGACTCGTCTGCAAGCAAAAAGATTAGGGAGAATTTTAGCGTGGTGCCCCTCCTGCGCTCAGAAGCCCCCCGGGCGGACTCGACAGGTCGCGCGGCGGAGCGGACAGGTGGACGCCACCGCCGAAAGGCAAAAAAAAGGGCTTCGATGAATCGAAGCCCTTCCGTAAGAAATGAAGCAAGTAAAAGGAGAAATGGGTATGGCTATCTGGCCGACCCTCCTTTCGCCCGACCCGAAGGCCCGGCCTTTCCTCTCACGGGGTGACAGCGCCAAGGCCGCCCCAGCGGCCTTGGCGTGATCCTCCCTCACCCTCGGAGCGATCTCCGTCACCCCGCACCCGATCCCCTGAACCCTTCTTGCGCTTCTCTCCGGCTTTCACCAAAGTGAACCAACTCTCAGCTACCCCACACC
>JAFGKN010000093.1 GCA_016928605.1 Planctomycetota bacterium
CATCGGGACGCCCGACCACTGGCACGCGATCATCGCCATCGCCGCGGCGGAGGCCAAGAAGGACATCTACGGGCAGAAGCCCCTCTCCCTGACGGTCGCGGAGGGGCGCGCCATGGTCGAGGCCGTCGAGCGCAACAAGGTCGTCTGGCAGACCGGAAGCCAGCAGCGGTCGGACTCCAACTTCCGCAGGGCCTGCGAGCTCGTTCGCAACGGTAGGATCGGCAAGCTCCATACGGTGCGGTGCGGCCTGCCCGGCGGGATCCCCGACTACGGAAAGACGGCAGCGCAGACCGAGCCCCGCCCCGTGCCCGAGGGCTTCAACTACGACCTGTGGCTCGGTCCGGCTCCGGAAGCGCCCTACTGCCCCGCGCGCGTCGGGGTCAACTTCCGCTGGAACCTCGACTACTCCGGCGGCCAGATCACGGACTGGGGCGGTCACCACCCCGATATCGCCCAGTGGGGAATGGGAACCGATCGCTCGGGGCCGGTCGAGATCCGGAATCCCCAGGCCACCTTCGCCAAGCATCCGGTCTACAACACCGCGACCGAGTACTCCATCGAGTACATCTACGAGAGCGGCGTCAAGCTCATCATCTCGAATCGAGAGCGGGGAGGAGTGACCTTCGAGGGAACCGAGGGAAAGGTCTGGGCGAATCGCGGCCAGCACGACGCGGAGCCGAAGTCCCTTCTCTCGAGCGAGATCGGTCCGAACGAGATCCGCCTGTACAGGAGCGACGACCATGTCCGCAACTTCATCGACTGCATGATCTCCCGGGAGGAGACGGTCGCGCCGATCGAGGTCGGTCACCGCTCGATCTCGCTGGCGCACCTCGGGAACGTCGCCCTCATCCTCCGTCGAGGGTTCCGCTGGGACCCGAAGACGGAGCGGATCCTCGACGATCCCGGCGCGGACTTCCTCCTGAATCGGGCCTACCGCCGCCCCTGGGTCCTCTGACTCCGCCTGGGTCCTTCGACCCCGCTCGACGGACACGCCGGGGCCATGGTCAGGCTCTCCATGGCCCGCTGCTCCTTGCGAAACGCCGGGATGCCGCCCCGCCGTCGCGGCCGCGCGCGGAGGCTGCCGGGAGCCGCCGCGGCGGCGCCCCTCACAGCCTCTCGCCGATGAACTTGCGCGAGATCGTCCGGATGAAATCGCGGTCGTAGGTCCGCAGGAGGGTCACCCTCTTCCCCGAGTCGCGGATGATGACGCGGGCGACCTTCTCGAGAGGCCGCCCGTCGGCGACCAGGCGCATGTGGCGCTTCGGGAGCTCGTCGGAGACGACCGTGATCTCGCTCGCGAGCGGCAGCATCACGGAGAACTGCACCGAGTGGAAGGGCTCCGCCCGGTGAGGATAGAGGGGCGTGAGGATCATGCCGGGCACGTGGGGATGCACGGCCGGCCCTCCGGCGGCGAGGTTGTAGGCCGTCGAGCCCGCGGGGGTGCTGACGACGAAGCCATCGCCGGCGAACCGGTTGAAGGCCGCGCCGTCCACCGCCACGCGGAGCCGGACGCTCTGGCCGCTCTGCCGCTCGAGGACGACCTCGTTGAACGCGAGCCAGGTTCGCCTCTCGCCGCTCTCGAGCTCCGCCTCGGCCGCGAGCACGGCGTTGGCCGTCGCGATGAACCTCCGCTCGCGCAGGATCATGGGCACCTCGTCGAGCCCCTCGTGGGCGTTCATCAGGAAGCCTACCGTCCCGAAGTTGATCCCGAAGAGGGGAATCTCCGGGAAGTCGTGGCGGTGCAGGAACTCGATGAGAAAGCCGTCGCCCCCCAGGATCACGGCGGCTTCGGGGGACGCCTCCACCTCGGGGGCCATGCTCTCGACCAGCTCGAATCCCGCGTCGGCGAGAGCCCTGCGAAGGCGCTCCTCCGCCGCGATGCACGCATCGGTGCCGCCCAGCCCTGCGACGAAGAGCCGGCTCGGCGCCGCCTGCACCGGGGCCTCGTGCGAGGCTCTCGTCCCGGCTGTCCCGGACGAGGCCGCGGCCCGCGCCGGCAGCGGCTCCTCCACCGGCACCATCGCCCGCTCGGGATCCCGCGAGGCGAAGAAGAGCCACTCCTCGATCTCGTCGGCGCGGCGTCCGCGAAGGACGCGGTACTTGCGCTTCCCGGCGCCGTCCTCGCCGGCGCGCTCACGGTCGCTGCGGAACCTCTTGTAGCGGATGCGCCGCAGGCCGCGCGCGAAGTCGAAGCGCTTCGCTCCGGAGAAGCAGGCGAGGATGTCGCCGATCTGCTTCCGGCTCAGAAGCCCCTCCTCGTTGTAGCTGACGACCACGTGGCGGACGCGCGCGGAGAGGATCAGATCGCGCATCGCCTCGAGCACGTTGCCGCCTTGCCCTCGGCCTCGGCCGGAAGGCGGGACGGAGTAGGCGGAGTGGATGTGGTCGTAGGGACGCAGGCCGGTCTTGCCGTAGAAGGACGCCTCGAAGGCCTCGAGATCATCCACCCGGTGATGGTCGGCGATGATCTCCATCACGTGGTAGTTGGCGCCGTACTGGCGCTTGTTGTAAGGGGGATCGATGTAGAGGACGTCGCCCTCGATCTCGCGGACCAGCTCGTTCGCATCCCTCTGGTAGGCGCGGTTGTCGAAGGGGCTCTCGACGACCTCCGGCGGCCGGAGAGTCAGCTCCTTGCGGCTGTTCGCCTGCCAGCTCTTCAGAAACGCGCCGTACGTCCCCGAGATGTTCGCCACGCGGTCGGCGGCGTCGATGAGAGAAGCGAGGAGGAGGTGAAGCTCCTGGTGGGTGAGGATCTTCGCCTCGAAGGAGGATCGCAGGAACCCGAGGATCCCGTCGATCTTCTCTCCGTTGGAGTCGGTGAAGTAGCGCCGGCCCGCCGGCCCGCCAGGGCAGAAGCTGCGGAAGATGAGCCCGCGCCGCGGCTCGACTTCCTTCTGGAGGAAGTAGACCGCCTCCCAGAGGGGAACCGCGCCCTTCGGCACCCGGCCTCCCTCCACGCCGTTGTCCTCCAGCTCGTTGATCCACGCCTGGAAGCCGCGCTGGAAGCCATCGCGGTCGAGCCGGTCGCCGCAGCGCGCCCGGAACCTCCGAAACGTCGGATAGCGGCTCACCTCGACGGCGGCGACGGCCTGGGTGTAGCACATCGAGAGGAAGTCGTTGGCGAGCACCCGGAAGCCGCGGCGCTTGAAGTGGCGCCCCACGCAGGACGTCCCGCTGAAGATGTCGATCAGCGTGCCGCCCGTGATCGAGCGCTCCGCGAGCACGCCCTCGATCTGACCCAGGAGCTTGGTCTTGTTGCCGATCAGCCGCATCGTCTCCGCACCGATCCGGCGCCGCCGCCGCGGCTGCCGGCCGGCCATGATACGGAGAGTCTCCCCCGCCGGCAAGCGCGCCTGCCCCGCCAACGGGGACCCGGCCGCCGAAGGGCGGTGATGGAAGCTACAGGGCGAAGAGAAAGCCGTGGTACCCGAGCAGCACGAGATACCCCGCCGCCAGGGCGCGCAGCCCCCACAGCCCGAGAGGAAAGCACTGGTGGATGGCGAGCAGCGAGCAACCGAGCACGGTGAGGGCCATCTTCACGCGGAGGAAGGGCGCGATGCCGAACTCGAGGATCCAGCCCATGAAGGGGTTGGCCTCGGCGCCGCCGGCCTGGACGTGCATCAGCGTGAACGCCGCATCCAGGCACGATGAGAACACGATGAAGAAGACGAGCAGCAGGACCTCGCGGGTGGGGCAATCCACGTACCGGCCGGCGCCTTCCCCACCCCGGCGGAACCCCTTGCGCCGGCCCCGGAAACGGAGCGCTCCCAGGAGCGTCGTGGGCGTCCGGCGGCGGTCTGTCTCCGTCCGCCGGTCCCCGCTCGGGTCCGGCTCGCAGATCTTCATGTCAGTCGTCGTATCAAAGAGCGGGCCGACCGGCCTGCTCGTTGCATGAGTGTCCAAAACTGTTACTCGGTGTCATCTTAGATCGAGAGGCCGCGGTGCGCCCCGCGCCCTGCCGCTGGCCGTGCGGCCGGTTCGTCAAGATCCTGGACAGAGCGTCTCCTCGGCGACAGCCCGCGCCGCCTGGTCTCCGAGCTCCGGACCCAGCGCGGCCGGAACCACCTCGAGGCCTTCGAGCAACGAGGGCCAGACGAGGTCCCGGAGCTCCTCGCGGAGCGGCTCGAGCACCAGGTCCCCCGCCCCCACCGCGATCGTCCCGAGGATGATCCGGGCGGGGTTGATCAGGAAGATGAGCGAGGACAGCCCCCGCGCGAGATACCGCGCCGTCTCCTTCAGGAAGGCCGCGGAGAACGTATCGCCGGCCCTCGCCCGCTCGGTCAGCTCCCTGGCGGTTGCCGGCAGCGAAGGATCCGCCGCGCGCAGCGCCGCGAGCCGGCGGGCGATACCGGCGCCGCTGGCGTAGGCCTCCAGACAACCGCGGCGGCCGCATCCGCAGGGCTCTCCCCCCGGGACGATGGTCTGGTGGCCGACCTCTCCCGCCAGGAAACGATGGCCTCGATAGAGCCGGCCGTCGAGGATGAGCCCGGCTCCGATGCCGGTGGAGAAGGTCAGAAACGCCAGATCGTCGACTCCCCGCCCCGCGCCGTAGCGCCACTCGGCGAGCGCGCACGCGTTGGCGTCGTTCTCGAGCCGCGCGGGCGCCCCCAGCTCCTCCGAGAGCCGCCTCGCGATCTCCACGTTCTCCCAGCCGCGGAGGTTCGGGATGGTGAGAATCACGCCGCGCCGGGGATCGACGGGCCCGCCGCCGCTGATGCCGATCGCCCCGAGCGGGCCCGCCTGGGCCTCCAGCAGCCGCCGCGCCTCGGAGCGGATCCTCTCGAGATTCGCCTCGAGCGCGGGCAGCGTCTCCCACCGGGCCGAGCCCAGGCGGACTCCCACTCGCGACCAGAGCACGACGGCGATCTTCGTGCTGCCCACGTCGACGCCGAGCAGGAGCTTTTCCTTCATGACGAAGCCGATCTCGATCCGATGCTGAAGAATCGGGCCATCGCCGGTGACAAACCGGAGGGGAACCATACAATACTCCCCTCGAGCCGGTCAATCACTCCGCGGCGGAGGACCGACGTTCCGAGAAAGTGCGTCGCCCCGTCGCTCCGTCGCTCCGCGGAAGCGAGCCGTTCCTTCACTCGGCGGCGCACGATCCGCGGTCCCAAACAGCGAGGGCTGCTCGGTCATGAAAACGATCCTGGTCACCGGAGGCGCCGGATTCCTGGGAAGCCACCTCTGCGAGAGGCTCCTCGAGCGCGGCGACGAGATCCTCTGCCTCGACAACTTCTTCACCGGCTCGAGGCCCAACATCCAGCACCTCCTCTCCCATCCCCGCTTCGAGGTCCTCCGCCACGACATCGTGCAGCCCATCTTCGTCGAGGTGGATCAGATCTACAACCTCGCCTGTCCCGCGTCGCCGGTGCACTATCAGCACAACCCCATCAAGACGATCAAGACCTCCACCGTGGGCATGGTGAACATGCTGGGGCTCGCCAAGCGGACCGGAGCGCGCGTTCTCCAGGCCTCCACGTCCGAGGTGTACGGCGATCCCGACGTCCATCCCCAGACGGAGGAGTACTGGGGCAGCGTGAATCCGATCGGCCGGCGGAGCTGCTACGACGAGGGGAAGCGCGTCGCCGAGTGCCTCTGCATGGACTATCACCGCCAGCACGGCCTGCCGATCCGCATCGCGCGGATCTTCAACACCTTCGGCCCCCGCATGGCGCTCGACGACGGCCGCGTCGTCTCGAACTTCATCGTCCAGGCGCTGCGCGGCGAGGACATCACCGTGTACGGCGACGGCACGCAGACCCGGTCCTTCTGCTACGTCGACGACCTGATCGAGGGTCTGATCCGGCTGATGGACCAGGAGGAGACGGTCGGCCCGGTCAACCTGGGCAATCCCGAGGAGATCACCGTTCGCGAGCTCGCGGACCGCGTGGTCGAGTGCGCGGGATCGCAGTCGAAGATCGTCCAGAAAGACCTGCCCAGCGATGACCCCAGGCAGCGGCGCCCGGACATATCGCGAGCGAAGGAGATCCTCCGCTGGTCGCCCAAGATCTCCCTCGAGGCGGGCCTGCCGCGTACCGTCGAGTACTTCAAGCGCGTGCTGAGCCACCGCTGGCCGTGATCGCAGCGCTGCCCGGCCGCCGCGCACGCCTCTTCCCGCTGCCACCTTCAGCGCAGCCTCCGGTGCGACCGCCTCCTCGTGCATCCGAGGCCGGGGCCGGCCTCCCGCCGGCATCGCCGCCGCGCTCGCCATCGCCGCGGGCATGGAAGCCGCCAGGCCTCAGCTGTCCGCTGTGATAGGAGCCGCTGTTCAGGCATCGCGGCTGAGGGCGGACACAGCACTGGTCGCGCGAGAAGGCCACCGGTCCGGAGGGCGCGAGAGCACACGGATCCCGCGACCTCCGGACGGTGATCGCCGTCCCCCTTGCGGGCCGGCTGGAGCGATCAGTACATCCCGCCCATGCCGCCCATGCCGCCTCCCGGCGGGCCCGACTCGGGCTTCTTCTCCTCCGGGATCTCGCTGACGAGAGCCTCGGTGGTGAGCAGGAGCCCGGCGATGCTCGCCGCGTTCTCCAGAGCGGTGCGGACCACCTTGGCGGGATCCACGACGCCGAACTTCACCATGTCGCCGTACTCACCGGTGAGGGCGTTGTAGCCCTCGTTGCCCGACGCGTGCTTGATGCGCTCGGAGACGACGGCGCCGTCCATACCGGCGTTCTGGGCGATCTGCCGGATCGGTGCTTCGAGAGCCCGCCGGACGATGTCGACGCCGACCTTCTCGTCGCCGCCGGCCTCGACCTTGTCGAGCGCCTTCAGGCAGCGCAGGAAGGCCACGCCGCCGCCGGCCACGATGCCCTCCTCGACCGCAGCGCGCGTCGCGTGCAGCGCGTCCTCGACACGGGCCTTCTTCTCCTTCATCTCCACCTCGGTGGCGGCGCCCACGTTGATCTGGGCGACACCGCCGGAGAGCTTCGCAAGGCGCTCCTGGAGCTTCTCCTTGTCGTAGTCGGAGGTGGAGTTCTCGATCTCCTTCTTGATCTGGGAGATCCGGCCCTTGATCTGGTCCGAGGATCCGCCGCCCTCGATGACCGTGCAGGTGTCCTTGTCGACCACGATCTTCTTGGCCCGGCCGAGGTCGGAGATGTCGATGTTCTTGAGCTCGATGCCGAGGTCCTCGAAGATCGCCTTGCCGCCCGTCAGTATGGCGATGTCCTCGAGCATGGCCTTGCGGCGGTCGCCGAATCCGGGAGCCTTCACCGCGCAGCAAGAGAACGTGCCCCGCAGCTTGTTGATGACGAGCGTCGCGAGCGCTTCGCCCTCGATGTCCTCGGCCACGATCAGGATCGGCTTTCCGGACTGGGCCACCTTCTCGAGGAGGGGGACGATGTCCTTGATGGCCGAGAGCTTCTTCTCGTAAATCAGGATGTACGCATCCTCGATCTCGGCGCTCATGTCCTCGTGATTGGTGATGAAGTGCGGCGAGAGGTACCCCTTGTCGAACTGCATCCCTTCCACCCAGTCGACGGTGGTGTTGAGGCTCTTCCCCTCCTCGACGGTGATGACGCCATCCTTGCCGACCTTCTCCATCGCCTCGGAGATCATCTCGCCGATCTCGCTGTCGTTGTTGCTGGCGATGGTGGCGACCTGTGTGATCTCGGTGCGATCCTTCACCTTCTTGGAGAGCTTCTTCAGCTCGTCCACGACGCATCGCACACCCAGCGCGATGCCTCGCTGGAGGGCGATCGGATTCGCGCCGGCGGTGACGTTCTTCAGACCTTCGTCGTAGATCGCCTCGGCGAGGACGGTCGCGGTCGTGGTGCCGTCTCCGGCGGAGTCGCTCGTCTTCGAGGCGACCTCCTTCACCATCTGGGCGCCCATGTTCTCGTAGGCATCCTCGAGCTCGATCTCCTTGGCCACGGTGACGCCGTCCTTGGTGACGGTCGGGGCTCCGTAGCTCTTCTCGAGGATGACATTGCGTCCCCGAGGGCCGAGAGTCACCTTGACGGCTCGGGCGAGTTTCTTCACGCCGCGCCGGATGGCCTCCCGCGCCTCGTGATCGAAAACGATTTTCTTGGCACTCATTCAGTGATCCTCCTTGGGGGTTCCACGCTCCCGTTCAGTTCCCTTCCTCGGGCGGACGTGGCCGATGCATCTCCGGGGAAACTACTCGACGATCGCGAGGACATCGTCCTCGCTCATGATCAGATACTCCTCGCCGTCGATCTTGATCTCGGTGCCGGCGTAGGAGCTGAAGATCACGCGATCGTTCTCCTTCACCTGCAGGGGAGCGCGCTCGCCGCTGTCGAGCAGCTTGCCGCTGCCCAGGCTCTTGACGATACCTTCCTTGGGCTTCTCCTTCGCAGTGTCGGGGAGGACAATACCACCCTTCGTCTTTTCCTCGGCCTCGAGTCGCTTCACAACGATCCTGTCGTTCAACGGACGAACTTTCAGCTTCGCCATCCTTCTACTCCTGTGGAAAAACGCTCCAGCCGGCCGACGGCCGGGCCCTGCGCCCGCAGTGCCGACGGAGCACAACCTTGTTGTCTGAATCTTCGCTCCCTGTGTCTCGACTCCTCGCTCCGATCGCCGGGCCTGCGGATCGTCTCCTCGCGCCGCTGCGTCTCCGATCGACGCTCATCCCGCGAAGCGGAGCTGGATCCGAAAATCGGTGACGGTCTTCCGGACCAAGGAGACCTCGAGCGGTTTGCGAACGAGAGCGAATCCGCCGATGGCCTTCACCGTACCCTCCAGGGACCTCGAGCTGTCGCCGGTGATGAAGATCCCGCCGATTCCCGGCTGGAGCGAGCTCAGCCTCACGAAAGTCTCGAGCCCCGTCATGTCGGGCACGTCGACGTCGAGGATCGAGAGCTCCAGCGGGCGGTTCTCGACCCGCAGCCTCTCGGCCAGGCGGAGGGCGTCCATCCCTCGAGTGGCGGCGCACGTCCAGTGGCCGTCCAGCGCGAGGAGCTCCTGGATGGCATCCAGGCACCGGACGTCGTCGTCCACCACCATGATGTTGAGTCCCTGGGACGAGCGCTCTTCCACTTCGAGAAGCTCCGGACCGCGGCGGAGATGAACAAAACCTTCACGCACGCGCCAGCTCCGGCGCCCCGGGCGCTCCGTTTGCGCCGCGGAGCCACCTGCGCTCTGGAGAGCCGCACAAGCGCCCTGCTGAGTGCAAAGGTCATGCCGCGGCTGCCACGCTCTGCAATCGGCAGCCGGAGAAAGGCTTAGAGTCCCTGTTCCCCGCGTGGCAGAGGAGGCGGCTGGCAAAGAGGCAGTCGGAGAGACCGCCGCTCTGCCAGTCTGGCAGAGACCGGAGCCCGCGGATGCGTCACTCCTCGCCCCAGCTCTGCTGGAGGTTGTGCTTGGAGATCTTGTTGTAGAGGCTCTGGCGAGGGATCCCCAGGATCTTCGTCACGCGCGACTTGTTCCACCCGTTTTCCTTGAGCGCGTTGAGAAGGACCAACCGCTCGCACTCGTCGATGATCTCGTGGAAGCGCTGACGCAGCGGGATCCGCAGCAGCAGGCTGCGGCCGTCGCGATCCACGTTCTCCCCCAGGCAGGTGGCCGCCTGGCTGGACTGGAGGAACTCGGAGACCTCGCGCCGCGTCACCACCCGGCGAGGGCTCGTCAGGAGGAGCCGGCGGATCAGGTTGCACATCTCGCGCACGTTTCCCGGCCAGCTGTACTGGGTGAGGATCTTCAGCGCGCTCTCACCGAAGCGCCTCGCCGAGCCCTCCTCCGCGTTGATCTGCCGGGTGAAATGGTCGA
>JAFGKN010000094.1 GCA_016928605.1 Planctomycetota bacterium
ACGACGGCGGACAAGGTTGAGTGCTTGCGCGCACGCCGGGTGAGTGCAGCATCTCCGGATGGCAGGAAGACCAGGTGGTCGAGATCAGCGCAGGAGAGGCAGAACGCACGACCGTCGCCTCCGAGCAGGATCCACGCTTTCCTACCGAGGTTTTCGTGACACTCGTCACACGTCGAGTCGCGGCTGGAGATGAAGACCTTCAGTCCGGAGATCTTGCTCGTATCCGCCATCGGTCGCTCCCGTTGAGGTGAGGCCGGGCCGAGCCGGCCCCCCGGCTCGGCTCATCGCGCGCGCGACGTCCGACTTGCCTGAGACGCTTCACGCCGCTCCGCCGGTCGACTCCCCCACCGCCCTAACTGGTGCTCCCGTCACAAAAAAGCACCCCCTGTCCATCGCTGACAGGGGGTCGGGTGTGGTGGACCTAAGGGGGCTCGAACCCCTGACCTCTGCATTGCGAACGCAGCGCTCTCCCAGCTGAGCTATAGGCCCGCAGAGTCGCGGTTTCCCTCGCGCGCGCGGCGTCCGGGACGCGAAGAGGGGATTATATCGAGGCGCGGGCGGCTCGGCAACTGGTCGCTCGCGCTGGCCGGCGACCCGGCTCCTTCGCCGGATCTCTGTCGCCTCGGCGGCGATAGAGGCTTTGCAGTCCCACGGGCATCGCCGTCGGCGATGGCGGCGTCCTCGGCCGCGGCGATGGCATCGTCTCCGCGCCCCCCGGCCTGCTCGGCCGGCGCGGGCGCGCCGGCAGCGCGATCACCGCGCGGCGGCGGGGAGCGGCTGCTCGAACGGGATGTCGGAGGCGACGATGGCTCTCGAGATCGGCGCCGACGCCGTGCCCGCGAGGCGGTAGGCCTCGAGCGCCGGCCCGGCGGCTTCCACCCACTGCGCCACCGGCGAGTCGGGCGCCAGCTCGTAGAGCTCGCGGGAGCTCGGGCCTCGCGAGATGAGGCAGAGGATGTCGATCTGGCCCGCGAAGCTGATCCGGCCGCAGGCGCGCGCCGCGACACCCGCGCCCGCGAGGCGCAGGGGGAGGATCTCGACAGCGCCCCGCCGCACCCTCCACTCCGCGCGGCCCTCGGCGAACCCTATGGCGGCACCGCCGAGCACGCCCGGTGGCACGCGCAGAGCCTCGAGGTCCGCCTCGCCCGCAGCCTCCGGCGGCGACGCTGCCGCAGCAGGCGCGGCTGGGGCTGGTTCCTCTCCCGGCGCAACCCTCCCGGCGGAGCGCCCCCAGCGGAGCGAGCCTCGGCCGCTTTGCCCGCTCGCGAGAGCGCAGTGGAAGCTCACGCCGGCCCACGCGCACTCGCCCTCGAGGAAGGAGCGGTCCATCCCACCGCGGCAGGAGAGGCTCAGAGTCCCCACCGGAGCCGGAGGCTGGGACGCGAGCTCGCGGGGTGCGGCGATCCGGAGCTGACCCTCGGCGTCCGGCGGAGTCCGCACGCGCCACTCCCGCTTGTCCCACTCGATGGCGATCCGGCCAGCGATGGCGCCGAGGAAGCCCTCCCACCTCAGGTCGAGGAGGGCGAGCACGGCGCTCGAGGCCGGCGGGGGCGCGCCCGAGCCCGATGCCTCGAGGCGTCCCTCACCGAGGATCCACGCCGGCGCGCCGGCCGGTGACAGGTCGCGCGCAGCGGCGACCAGGGACCAGTCGCCCGTCTTCGGGGAGAGCTCAGCGCGCACGTCGTCGATCACACCCACCGGGCGGAAGCTCTCGAGGAACCAGGCGAGCGGCTCCGGAGGGCCGGCCGCGGGGATCTGCTCGAGTCTCGTCCGCGGGAGCGCCAGCTGGATCTCCCCGCCGTCGCGCCCGAGAGAGCCCCGGAGCTCGCAGCGCATCCCCCACACCTCCCCGATCTGCGGCGGCAGGGGATCCCCGCCGCCTGTCGCGCGACTCCCGCCGAGGAGGATGCCGCCCGGATCGAGCCGCATCCTGCCCCGCACGCGGCGCACCTCGAGCCCCCGAGGGGGAAGGCGCAGCGTCGAGTCGAAGCTCTCCAGGATGAGGGCGACCTCAGGCGCCTCACCGGCGGCGTTTCGACGCCACCTCCACTCGACGTTGAAAGCGCCGGCAGGCTGGAGATCACGCCACAGCTCGCGCCACGGCGAGGGCAGCAGCTCGATCCAGACCGCGGCGGGCCGGAAGTTCTCGAGTGCGGCGGATACCTCGACAGCGCCGCCGTGGGAGCCCGCCGCCTCCACGCGGCTGGGGTCCCAGTGGGCGCTCGCGGGGATCTCCACGCCGAGCCACCAGCCGGCCGCGTCGCTGCGCAGCTGGAAGCGATCGAAGCTCAGCCGGTGCTCGATCTGGCGGCCGTCGGGGCGGGTCTCCAGCAGGTGGACCGATCCGCCGCGCACCTGGAGATCCACCGCCTGCTCCCGCAGCGCGCGCTCGAGGCCGGCTCCGCGGACCACCTCGGAGAGGTCCCAGCCACGGCTCCACTCCCCCGGCGAGCCATCGCTGCGGTGGCGGAGAAAGATCGACGCCTCGCGGGCCCTCAGCCGCATCGCGCCCGGAGCGGCGGGGCCGAGCTGGTCCGGGCGGGGGAAACTCGCCCGCGGCGGCGGATCGATCTCCCACGCCGCTTCCTGCGCGGGGTCCACCCAGATGTCCAGCAGGCCGAGCACCTGCTGCGTCTGAGTCGCCCGGGCGGTGCTGATCTCCACGGACTCGACGTGAGTCCCTCGACCCCACCGGCGCTCGCAAGCGCCCACCACAACGCGGGCCCTCACCATCTCCTCGAGCGCGCCCTGCACGCGGCGGCTCACCTGCGACGGGCTCGAATAGACGAGTCGATAGGAGAGGTAGGCCAGCAGAAGGGCGAGGAGCGAGCTGTAGAGCACTGTCCGCAGCCAGCGCGGCGTGCGCTCGATCGGAGCCAGAAGGATCTCCCTCGGAGTCTTTGGAATTCTCATCGCTCGGGCGGCGGCGGAAGGATCGCCGCCGGCATCTCCGTCGCTCGGGTCGCCCGCGGAGCGCCTCCCGCACTCCCCGGCGACGCGCCGGCGACCGGCGACCGGCCACCGCGCCCGCCGTCCGGGCAGGAGGAGCCCGCTTCGCCCGCGGCGCTCCAGCCGCTGGTGAGCTGTCCGGCGGAGGCGAGCCACAGGGCGGCGCCGAGGAGATCGAGGGCAGCGCGATCGGAGCCCCTCGTCTCCGCCGAGGGCCCGACGGCATTCCCCGCTCCGGCAGGCGGCGCTGAACGGTTACCGCAAAAAGCGAGTTTTTTCCAGAGAAACACTACCCCCGAGCGGGGTTTCAGCCGTAGAAGCTCAGTGTGAACGATCCCGGCGAAGCTCGAGAGACCGCTGACCGGCAAGATCCGGGAAAGCTGTGGATGCTCCAGTTCCAGAGGGGCGATCCAGCCGCTTTCGACCGCATCGTCCTCGGGTACGGGGATGCCGTGAGGCGGTTCATCGGGCGCTATCTCGGCGACGCGGACCGAGCCGAGGATCTGACCCAGGAGGTGTTCTTGAGGGTCTACCGCGCGAGGCACCGCTACCGGCCCGAGGCGGGCTTCCGGACGTGGCTCTTCACGATCGCCAGCCGGCTCAGCCTCAACGAGATTCGGGGGGTCCGCCGCCGGCGGGCGGTCTTCGCCGAGGGGTTCGGAGGAGCGGGCGACGGCGCGATCGACGTCGCGGCTGTCGCCGTTGACGCCGCAGAGGCCTCCCCCGAGGCGCGGCTCGAGGTCGAGGAGCTCGAGACCCTGCTGGGGACGTGGATCGACGAGCTGCCCGGCAACCAGCGGGCCGCGCTGCTGCTGAGCCGGATGGAGAGCCTTTCGTACGCGGAGATCGCCGAGGCGCTGGGCGTATCGGTGATGGCCGTCAAGTCGCTTCTGATGCGGGCGCGCGAGACGCTCCGGCGCAGGCTCGAGCCCTACCTCGCCCGCGGAGATCTCCGGGTCCGACCCTCTGCTGCCGATGCGAAGAGCTGAGAGAACCCATGGAACACGCAACCGGTGGAAGTGACCGCAAGCTGCCGGCTGACGGCGCGGACCGCTCCTCCTGCGCCGCCTTCGAGGAGATGCTGGTTCCCTATCTCGACCGAGAGCTGCCGGAAGAGCGCTCAACGGATCTGGAGATCCACGTGGCCGGCTGCCCTGCCTGCGCCCGCATCCTCTGGCTCCACCGCCAGGTCGGCGAGATCCTCGACGCGCATCTTTCCCGGAGAGCGGACCGGGCTGGATCCTCGCCGGAGGCGCTGCCGATCGCCGTCCGCCGCCGCATCCGCGGGGCTGGCATCCGGCGGTGGGCCGCCGCGGCCGCCGCTCTCCTCCTCGGCGCCGCGCTCGCAGGCGCCTGGCTCTGGAGGACTCCGCCGGCGGACGAGGATCTGCTGATCATCCGCAACCTCGACATCCTCGAGGAGATCCACGAGGAGGCGGGCGAGGTGACCCTCGATTTCGTCCGGATTCTGCTCGAAGGCGCGGAGGGCACCGGCGGTCTCGACCCTGCGATCTTCGAGGAGCTGCTCGAGGAAGAGCTCGCCCTGGAGCGCATCTGATGGACGCCCGCCCCCCGATCCACACGCTTCCCTCGCCTCCTTCGCGCGCCGGCGCTTCTCGCGCGCCCTCCGGCGCGGACGGCCGGCCGCAGCCGGGTCCCCTCGCCGCGCGGGCGCGCCGCCGTCCGCTCGTCGCTGGACGGCTCGCGCTCGCCGCCCTCGCTGCGGCTGCTCTCCAGGTCTCGGCGCCGCGGGCGCTGGGCGCGCCGCCGCCCGAGGACGCGCGTCCGCCATCCGGGCTGGAGAGCCTCGAGGCCCGGTGGAATCGGCTCGACACGAGGACGAAGGACAGGATCCGCGAGGTCTTCCGCGGCATCAGGGAGCTCTCCCCGCAGCAGCAGCAGCGGCTTTTCGACCTGCTCCGAGCGCGTCCGGAAGAAGAGCGCAGGGAGATCATCCGCCAGGCTCGCAAGACCGTCGAGGAGCCCTCCGTGGACCGCGTCGCCGTCCTCGAGCGCCAGAGGCTCCTGCGCGAGCAGCTCGCGAGGCTGCCCCGCAAGGACCGCGAGAGGATCGAGGCGCTGCCCCGCGAGCAGCGCGCGGCCGCGCTGAGGCGCACCGTCCAGGAGACCAGGCGCCGGATGATCGAGAGCCTGCCTCCGTCGCTTCGCGAGCAGGCGCTGCGCATGAGCCCGAAGGAGCAGGTGGTCCTCCTGCGCACGCACCAGGCCGAGCAGGCGGCGATGCGCACGTTCGGCGATCTCGAGGAGGTCGAGCTCCTGCGCTCCATGCCCCGCGCCAAGGTCGTCAAGGCGATGCTGCCGCTGGAGCGGAGCGGTCCCCCGGGACCGCCGCCGCGCTTCCTCTCGGCCGAGACCTGGCGACGCTGGAGGAAGCTCCAGCCCTTCGAGAGGCCGCGCGTGCTGCGCCATATCCTCGGCCCGCCCGCGGCCAGGCCCCCCGATCCGGGCCTTCGGCCTCCCGCGCGGCCGGCGGCGAAGACTCAAGGTCCGGGCCTTCGGCCTCCCGCGCGGCCGGCGGCGAAGACTCAAGGTCCGGGCCTTCGGCCT
>JAFGKN010000095.1 GCA_016928605.1 Planctomycetota bacterium
AGGCCGAAGGCCAGGGGCACCAGCCACCATCCGAAGTCTCCGTAGAAGACGGGGTCGAAGATCAAGTTGGACATGGTCAGGTCCGCGTCGCCGTAGATGCCGCTGAAGTCGATGCCGTGCGTCGCGATCCAGTACGCACCCGCGGCGCCGAGGCCGAGACCGACGGCGCCTCCGGCCGCGCCGAGGAAGAGCCCCTCGGTCAGGAGAGTGAGCACCAGACGGCGCCCTTTCATGCCCAGCGCCGAGAGCACGGCGAACTCGCGGCGGCGCTCGAGGATGGCCGCGAGCTGCGAGCTGGCGATCCCGAGCAGGACGACGAGCATGACGATGCCGACCGTGAGCCGCGTCCAGGTCTTGTCCACCTCGAGGCCGGCGGCGAGCTCGGGCGTGATCTCCTCCCACGTCACGACGCAGTTGTCATCCCCGATGGCCCCGCGCAGCCGCCGGGCGACGGTGTCCAGATCGCGCGTGTCGCGCACCAGAAGCGTCACCTCCCCAGCGCCGTCCAGAAGTGTCAGCCGCTCGACGTCTTCCAGGTTGACGTGGCAGATCGTCGCGTCGAGATCGTCGCTCCCGGTCTCGACGATGCCGGCGATGCGGAGCATCGCGCTCTTCATCTCGCCATCCTTGCCGGCCACGGTGACCATCAGATCGTCGCCCTCCTCCGCGCGGAGGCGGCGGGCCACGGCTCGTCCAACGACCGTCGTTCCGGGCTCCCCGGCCCGCAGGTAGCGGCCTGCGGCGACGTCGCGCACCAGGCGATTGGCGGCGGGCTCCGACGCGGGGTCCACGCCGAGGATCTCCACGCCGGTCACGCGCGTCCCGAAGGCGAGCAGCGCTTCGGTGCGAGCGCGCGGCGTGGCGACGATCACCTCATCGCTCGAGCGGATGATCTCGAGCGTCCTCACCCAGTCCTCCAGGCGGAGAGCGTTGTCCCGCGTGTCGACCCAGCCCCTCGGCACGACCCGCAGGTGGCCGACTCCACTTTCGGCGGCAGCGCGGATGAGCATCTGCTTCTCGCCCGAGACGAAGCTGACGATGAAGATGCAGACTCCACAGCCCAGGCCGACGCCGACCACCGAGAGGATCGTCCTGCGCAGGTGCCTCGTCAGGCTGCGGATGGCGTAGCGAGTGGAGATCGAGAACCGCATCACGCCCGCATCGCCTCCACCGGCTGGAGCCGGGCCGCGATCCACGCGGGCCATGCCGCGGCCACCAGCGATGTAACGAGCACCGCGATCAGCCCCAGGACGATGTCCTGCGGTTCGATGCGGGGAAAGATGTGGATCGGGAGCTTGAGCCCCTTGAAGGCGATGTCCTCCAGCGCCTCACTGCCCCAGGATGCGAAGTCGACGCCGGAGCCGGAGACCGCGATGACGAAGAGGAAGCCCAGCGCTGTACCGGCGACCACGCCCATGGCGGCGAGGAAGAGCGCCTCGATGAGGATCATGCGCACGATGCGCGAGGGGCGGCAGCCGAGGGCTAGCAGCATCCCGAACTCGTGCAGCCTCTCGAAGGTGGCCATCATGAGCGTGTTCGCGATGCCGGCCACGGCGGCGACGATGACGATGACCAGCACGAAGTAGCCCACGTAGTCCGTGGTCTTCAGGACGATGTGAATCTCCGGAACGATGGACTTCCAGGAGAGGACCTCGAGGCCGGCGAGCGACGGATGCCGCGAGAGCCTCTCGACGATGCTCTCGGCGACGCCGGAAATCCTCGCCCGGATCACGATCTCGTGGGCCTGGTTCTCCATCGTCAGAAGCCGCCTGGCGTCCTCGGCTGACATGACGATGCCGGACTGGTTCACGAGATCTGCCGGGCTCTTGATGATGCTGCGGACCTTGTAGAGATCGTTGGCGAGGAAGCCGTCGGCGGACTGTCCGACCACCGCGATCTCGTCGCCGGGCTCCGCTCCGATCTTTCGCGCCAGCCGGTAGCCGAGGAATACTTCGCCGCCTTTCAGCTTCTCGTCGAGGCCCGAGAGGAGGCCATACTCCGCTGATTCGACCTCGAGATCGACTCCGACCACCACGGAGGTGAACGCCTCCTCGCGCGGGGCGACGAGCGCCGGAGCGTAGATGCGGGCGGCTGCGCTCCACACATCGGCGTCGGCGCGGACCGCCGCCAGGACGCTGTCGACGTCGTCGATCACCAGATCGAGCGCGCGCTCCTTGCGCCAGAGCGGAGCATGAACCTGCGCGTGGCCGATCAGCGGGCCGGTCACCGCGAGGCGGATGTTGTCCGTGTAGCCGTGCATGAGGCCGCATGTCGCCAGGAGGGCGAACTGGCCCACGGCGATGGCGAGGAGCGCGAGCGCGGTTCTCTTGCGGTTGCGTCCGAGGTTGCGCCAGGCGATTCGCAGGGTGCTGGGCGGCATGTGGCGGAGGCTCCTCGTTCAGCGCTCCTGCTCGAGCTGGGAGAGGCTGAAGGTGCTGTCCGGGACGTCGACGTCGAACTTCAGCTCCTCGTAGACGAGGACCGTCTTGTGCCCTTCCTCGTCCTCGGGCACCAGCGTCATGCGCGCCGGGATCCTCCGGCCGTCGAACTCGCGCACCTGGTCCCAGCGGAGCGTGCGCGCAAGGCGGTCCCGGCGATCGTAGTACTCGGCCACGAGGGGGATCTTGCCGTCCTCGCTGACGACGAGCTCGAATCGATTCCAGAGGCCGACGATGCCGGGGCGCGCATCGAACCGGATGCGCCAGCCGGGAGGCTCCTCGGAGCGGCCGTCGAGGCGGTACTTGTAGTCCTTGCTGTACGACGTGTCGCGCACGAGATCGTCGTTCGTGAAGTCGCTCCCCATCCAGGGCGAGAGCATCATCGAAGGCGGGATGCGGATGGTCCGGCGGATGCGCGGGAGGTAGTTCCAGAGGTTCTTGTCCACCTTCAGCGTGGCCGTCCCTTTCTCGCGCGCCGGCGCTTCGATCACGATGAGGGCCTTCGTCTCGCCCTGCGTCCAGAGGCGCATCTCGAGCGTCCTCTCGCGCCGGGGGCGGACCACCGTCAGCTCGGCTCGCGAGATGCTGCTCTTCGAGCGGTACATGTCCTCGAAGTACTTCACGACCGCCTCGAGGTCGAGCTCGCCGTCCTTGACGAACTCGCTCGGCGGAGCGC
>JAFGKN010000611.1 GCA_016928605.1 Planctomycetota bacterium
CGCTCGGCGAGCGCGGGCTCAGCTTCCTGGTGGCGCTGAGCAACGCTTCCTTCCTCCTGGTTCTCCGGCAGCAGAGATGGCTGCCGCAGGCCGCGTTCGCTCTTGTCGGCTGCGGCATCTTCCTCGGCTGTTTCCTCGGAGGCGACCTCTCGCTGGTCCGGTCGGAGGACGTCTCGGGTCTGCGGAGGGCTCTCGTGGTCCAGTCGGGGCGGAGCGAGCCGCAGGAGGCGGGGGATGTCCTTCGCTCCATCGAGATGGTCCTCGCCGGCGATGAGGTTGACATAGCGCTCTTCCCGCGCGATGCGGTCGAGTCCGGCACCCCGCACGGGGATCGGCTCCTCGCCGGGCTGCGCCACATGGCGCTGCGCCACGCCATGGAGATCCTGGCCGGCGAGAGCAGCGCCTCCCGTCGCCGCGCCGCGCTCGACGCATCAGAGGACGCCTCCGCAAGCGGCGGCGGGCCCGGCGAGGACGTCGGCGACGGCGCTGATGCTGAAGAAGCCGCGCCGCAAGACGAGCCCGCGATCCCGCTCGGCGAGCCAGCGATCGAGGACGACGAGCCCGCCGGCGGCGGTGAGAAGCGGCCCGGAGACGGGCTCCTCATCATCGATCGCGAGGGAAGGGTCGCCGGAGGCGTGCGCGCCGCTTCGCGCTTGTGCTCCGATCCGGGTTCATGGCGCGGAGAGATCTCCGCGCCGGCGCCGATCCGCATGGCGGGCGCTCTCGTGGGAGCGGCGGTCGGTCCCGACTTCTACTCGCCCGCCGCGGCTCGCCGCCTCGTGCGAGGGGGAGCGGAGATCCTGCTCGCGTCCGATCGAGATCCCCGGTCGTGGCCCCGCGCCCTCGCCCGCCAGCACGCCCGCATGAGCGAGCTGCGAGCCGTCGAGAACCGCCGCTGGCTCCTGCGCGCCACGCACGGAGGGTTCTCGGCCTTCGTGACGCCGCAGGGCCGGTCCATCGACAGTTTCTCCCCGGATTTCTCGTGGCCGGAGATCGAGGAGGTGGAGCTGCGCGACCGGCTCTCTCCGTTCACCCGCGGCGGCTGGCTCTTCGGTCCCATCTGCATGGGGCTCGCGCTCCTCATCGCGATCGCCGCCTTGTTCCCTCGGTGCTGGAGGCCGGCGGACGAGGAGCCCGAAGGGGACGATCCGCGGCTCCACACCGAGCGCGATCCGCCCCCCGCCGGCGGGAGTTGAAACGAATCTCCGCCGGCGCGCGCCAGCGGTGCTTCCTCCGCCAACTCGCGCGAGCGATGCTTGCTCCGCCCGCCGCGGACGGATCGAGTCACTCCCCGCCGCGGACGTAAAGCAGCTCCTCCTGCGGAGTCGAGAGGTTCTCGCCTCCGTCTGGCCGCACCACGACCATGTTCTCGACGGTGGCCGTGCCATGCCCCTCCACGGGGAGGCGCGGCTCGAGGGTGAAGACCATGCCCTCCTCGAGCGGCTGGAACGGCTTCGATGCGTACTTCTCCCACGCCGGTCCGAGGAGCGCCGTGCCGTCGTGGGCGAACCGGCCCACCTGGTGCCCCAGCGCATGAGGGAACTCCTCGTAGCCGGCGGAGGTGATGCACTCGCGGGCCGCCCTGTCCACCTCGATGCCCTGCACGCCGGGCCGGAGCTTCCGACGCGCGCGCTCGATCGCCTCGACGATGGTGTCGAATCCCCGCTGGACCGCATCCGGCGCGCGGGTCTCGCCCGGCCGCAGGACGTAGAAGGTGCGCTGCAGGTCGGAGCAGTAGCCCTCGTAGCGCACGCCGAAGTCCATGTTGAGGAGATGCCCCGGCTCGACCCGCCGGTCCGTGGGAGAGTAGTGCGCTCCGGCGTGCTGGGGCCCGGTGAAGACCGCGGGGCAGGTGCTCTCGTCCCAGGCCGCGGCGACGCCTGCCTCCTTCACCTTCCGGGTCATGAAGGCGGCGATCTCGGCCTCCGTCCGCCCCGGCCGCAGGAAGCCGGCGACCTGGCCGTAGATGTCCTCCGTGATCCGCACGGCCTCCTTCATCCGCTCGAGCTCGGCGGCGGTCTTCCTCTGGCGCAGGGCCGAGATCACCTTCTCCGCCGACTCGAGGCGGCCCTCCATGCCAGCGCGCGAGAGGAAGTCCACGAGCGTCAGGTACATGCCGTGCGTCAGGCCGTCGGCGATCTCGCTGTCGCGCGAGAAGTTGACAGCGATCCGCGCCGGATCGAGCTCCTTCAGGCACTCCAGAAACGGCTTCTGGATGCCCTCGACGTATCCGATGACGCGGTCGTACGCTCCGAGGTCCTCGACGCTCCGCCGGTCGTACTCACCGACGATCGCCCACGTCCGGCCGGAGGAGGAGATGATGAACGCCGAGTGCCACGTGACATCCCCCCCGGCGAGGAAGGCGAGCGACGGATCGCCGCAGAGCCCGCTCTCCCGGACGAACGTGATCCAGCAATCGACTCCCAGCTCGCGGAGGATCCCCTTGGCCTGCTCGACCTTCTCGCGGATCAGCATGTGATGGTCTCCCGGTGGATGAAGGCTTCGGCATCCCGCTCCGCGCGCGGCGGCCGCCCGGGACATCGCCCGGCGGCCGCCCCAGACATCCCCGCGCACTCCGGCGCCGCCCGGGACATCGCCCGGCGGCCGCCCCAGACATCCCCGCGCCGGCCGGCTCGGCCGGTTGCGCGGGCGGGAGCTCCTGTGCTCAAATATGGCGCGGAACCATAATGGACAGGGACGGGCATTCATGGCCAGACAATTCCTCCTTCAGTCGCTGGTCGTCCTCTTCCTCACCGCGCTCGCCTCGGGCTCCATGAGCGCCCAGCCGGACCGCGAGAACGGAGCGGACGAGCCGCCACCGACAACCGCGCAAGCCCCTTCGCCCGGCGGCGCATCGCGCCTCGAGCGGTACGAGTACTCCGGCCTCTGGCCGTTCTACAGCCGCGAGCGGTACGAGAGCGGCAGGGTCCGCGTCTCGTCGCTCTTCCAGGCGATCCGCTTCGAGCGGGATCCCTCCGGCGATTATCACCACCGCGTGCTGCCCTTCTACAGCGCCTCTCTGCGAGACGCGGGGACGGACTTCCGCCTCGGGCTCTATCCGCTCCTCTACCACCACCGCGACAGCCCGCGCGCCGGGCATGACATCGTCCTGCCGCTCTTCTACCGGTGGCGGCGGGACGAGGCGAGCCACACGCTCCTCTGGCCCCTCGCCTACGCCGCGCGCAATCCCTCGCGCGGGGCGTACCGGATGATGCCGGTCATCTTCC
>JAFGKN010000096.1 GCA_016928605.1 Planctomycetota bacterium
CTGCCGACGGAGGCGGAGTGGGAGTACGCGTGCCGGGCGGGGACGGCGACGCGGTTCTACTGGGGGGATGACCCCACGTACAGTGAGATCGGGTCCTACGCCTGGTACCGGGGCAATGCCTATGATGCAGGCGAAGAGTACGCGCACGTGGTCGGGCAGAAGCTCCCGAGCGCGTGGGGGCTCTACGACATGTCGGGCAACGTGTGGGAGTGGTGCCAGGACTCGTACGGCGCGTATCCCGTGGGGCCGGTCGTGGACCCGGCCGGTTCGCCGACAGGCGCCTACCGCGTCATCCGGGGCGGCTCCTTGAACAACGGCCCGAGGTACTGCCGCTCCGCGTACCGCGGCGGGATCTACCCCTGGCGCCGCGGCAACGACCTGGGCTTCCGCCTTGCGAGGCAGTAGTCCTGCGCGCGACGGCGCGGTAGCGCCCCCCTTTCCAGTGGTGTTGATGGAACGAAACCGCCAGCGGAG
Organism: Planctomycetota bacterium; assembly: GCA_016928605.1. GTDB lineage: Bacteria > Planctomycetota > UBA8108 > UBA8108 > UBA8108 > JAFGKN01. The sequence goes on from JAFGKN010000096.1 coordinate 475, forward strand.
CGGCGCCGGGGAGGGCCGTGGCGGCAGCCCGGCCCCCGGCGTCCGCGGAGCGGAGGAGCTGCGAGCCTGCGCGTGCGCGTGAGGATGCTGGCCTCGAGCGAGGTCGGCGATATACTCGTGTCTTCACGCGCTCTGCGGGAATCCCAGCGGGCGGCTTCGCGCATCGGCCCCGTGCGGGACGTCAGGCGCGGCGAGGTTCACCGAGAGGCATGTCACAGGCGACCAGGAAGGCGGGGACCGGCAGGAGAGGGCGCGGCGGCGGGCAGCGCGTGCGGCTGCGGCCGGCGAATCCGTTCGACCTCATCCGGCTGATCGCCCACAGCCAGAGCGATCCGCGCAAGGCGCTGGCGGAGCTCGTCCAGAACTCGCTCGACGCCGAGGCCCGCAGCATCACCATCACCCGCCGGCGGCACCGCGGGGAGATCCAGCTCTCCGTGTTCGACGACGGGCGCGGAATCTTTCCGGAGGAGGAGCGGCCGGCGGCGCTCGAGAAGATCGCCACCAACATCGGCCACTCCTTCAAGAAGAACCTCTCGGCCGCCGAGCGGCAGCGCCAGATGCTCCTGGGGAAGTACGGCATCGGGATCCTCGGATTCTGGTGCGTGGGCCGCGAGCTCGAGATGCGCACGCGCGTCGCCGGCTCCGATGTCTGGTCGCTCCGCCTCGTCGAGGACGATCCCGACGCGGAGGTGCGCAAGCTGCCGCAGCGCAGCTTCCCTTTCGACGCGGAGACCTGCACCGAGATCGTCGTGCAGAGCGTCCACCCGGCGGCCGCGCGCGTGCTGTCGAGCCGGCGCCTCGGCGACTATCTCGGCTCGGAGCTGCGCGGCCAGCTCCTCGCGCGCGACGTGAAGCTGCGCATCATCGACCGCGTCGCCCGCGGCAAGGCGGTCAAGGACTTTCTCGTCGTGCCGCAGAGGTTCCAGGGACGGCGCCTCCCGCAGGTGGATGAGCTCGCCGTGGAGGGACGCTCGCCGGCGCGCGTCGAGCTGTATCTCGTCGACGAGCAGGAGGAGCGGCCGGCCCGAGTCTCCCTCTGCTGCGGCGGGACGGTCGTCTGCGAGGATCTGAGCCAGGTCGAGGGCTACGCGCTCGATCCGGCCCTCTGGGGCGGCCGGCGCCTCGAAGGGATCATCGAGTTCGCCGAGCTGGAGGTCGCGCCGGGCACGCGCCGCGGCTTTCTGCCCGGTCCCGAGGCCGACGCCTTCTTCGAGGCGCTGCGCGCGCTCGAGCCGCGGCTGCGCGCCGTGCTGGAGGAGGAAGGGGAGAAGCGGCGCGCGGAGCAGGACCAGAACCTCGCCCAGGAGATCCGGCGGGTCTTCCGCCCGCTCGCGCGGGCTCTGCCCCAGTACGATTTCTTCGAGATCGCGCGATCCTCTCCCCAGCCGGACCGCGCGCCGGGATCGGCGGGCGCGCAGCTCGGACGCGCGGAGGAGATGCCCGCCGAGGAGCCGTCGAGCGAGGTCGTGGAGTCGGGCGAGGAGCCGGAGCCGCCGCCGGAGCTCTTTCCGCCCGGACCGCTCGAGAGCGTGCGCATCGCGCCGCGGAGGTCGCGGCTCCTCCCCGGAGCGACGCGCGGCCTCACCGCGAAGGCCTTCGACGAGGCCGGCAGGCGGATCGAAGCGCCGCTCGAGTTCCTCTGGTCGCTGAGGGAAGGCGGCGGCTCGCTGAGCGCGGAGGAGGACCGCGCCGCGTACACGGCTCCCGAGGAGACCGGCGCGGCGGCGATCGTCGTGCTCGTGCGGCAGGGGGATATCGAGCGGCAGGCCGAGGCGGAGATCGAGATCGTGGAGAGGCTGCGCGGAGAGAATCCCGACGCGGGGATCCCCGATCCGAAGCGCGTCTTCGATCCCGAGGGCGACTGGCGCTCGAGGATCGTCGGCGCGCGGTGGGAGTACAACGCGGCGCATCGCGACTACCAGTCGGTGGTCGATGATCCGCGCCGCCGGCTGCGGTACCTCGTCCATCTCTTCTCGAAAGAGATCGTGCTGCGCAACTGGGGAGAGCCGAAGGACGAGCGGCTGCTCGAGCGGATGGTGGAGGTGCTGACGCACATCCGCGCCAGGAGCTGAAGCGGCGATGGCGAGCGCGCATCCGCGCAGGGAGGAGCGATGCGAGTGCGGAGACAAGCGGCGAGGATCGCAGGCGCCCGGGTCGACATCGGGACGTGTCCTCCCGGCTCCGGCGCCGTCTTCATCTCCATCTTCATCTTCATCTCCGTCATCCTGAGCTTCCGGGGATGGCTGCCCTCGGCATCCGCCGGGGAGGAGCGCGCCGGGGCCTGGCGGCTCCACTCGATCGATGCGTGCGGCGAGGAGCGGGGCGCGGACGGAACCGCCGTCGCCGATCTCGACGGCGATGGAACGGCGGACATCGCGTGCCCGTGGGAGCAGGCCGCGCAGGTGCGCCTCTACCTGAGCGCGGGCGGGAAGCCCGCGTGGCGGATGGTCGCGGTGACTCCGGATCGCTGGGCGGGCCCGGTGGAGGACGCGGCCCTCGGCGACCTCGACGGCGATGGCCGCATCGATGTGCTGGCGGCGAGCGAATCGGGCCGGATCGCGATCTGCTGGTCGCCCCGCTCCGCCGAGGATCTCGGCCGCGCCGCGGCCTGGAAGCACGAGGAGCTCCCCGCCGCCGCCGCGATCCGCACCGCGTGGATGAACGTCGAGGCGGCGGATGTCGACGGCGACGGCCGACTGGACATCATCGCGGCCTCGAAGACGAAGAACGCGGGCCTCTACTGGTTCCGCGCGCCGGATGATCCCCGCGACCTCGCGGCGTGGCGGGCGCATCCCATCGACGCGGAGATCTCCTGGGCGATGAGCGTCATCCCCGCCGACCTCGACGGCGACGGCGACCTCGACGTATTGCTCTCGGACCGCCCCTCGGTGGTCTGCTGGTACGAGCATCCCGGAGCCGATGTGATCGGCGGCGCGCCCTGGAAGCAGCACGTGATCGCGGATGAAGGCGGGCCGTATCTCTGGGCGCACCGGCACGATCTCGACGGCGACGGCCGGCTCGATCTGCTGGTCGCCGTGTTCGCGGAGAGCGCTGCCGCCCGAGAGGATGCGGAGAAGACCGTCATCCGCTGGTGGCGCGCGCCGGAGGATCCACGGCGGGTGAAGGGCTGGGAGCGCCGGGAGATCCGCGTGCGGACGGAGGACGTCCACTCCGGCCGCCACAAGGCGCTCAACGCGGCCGACCTCGACGGCGACGGGCGCGAGGAGATCGTGCTCACGACGGAGGCTCCCGGCGATGTGTACATCCTGCGCTGGCGGGACTCGATCCGCGACGAGCTCTGGGCCGTGGAGAACATCACCGGGCGCAGGAAGGGAAAGTACGATACGGTGGACCTCCTCGACCTCGACGGCGATGGCGATCTCGACATCCTGACGAGCGAGGAGCACGAGCTGGGAGTCTTCTGGCTGGAGAATCCGCTGCGCCGGAGCTGATCGCCGGGTCTCGCCGTCTCCCGGACGCCGCCGGAGGGCGCGGGGCTGGCGAGCGGACGCGGATCCGCCGGCTCCGCGGCCGGCCGAAGCCAGGATGGCCTGCTGAAGTGGACTCTCGAAGTCGAAAGGAGGATGCGATGCGCTGGATCGCGTGGCGATGGACCTCGCTGGTTTGGATCTCGCTGGCTTGCTCTCTCGTCCCGGCCGCCGAGGAGCGGCCGCCGAACTTCGTCGTGATCTTCGCCGACGACCTGGGCTACGGCGATGTCGGATGCTTCGGCCATCCGACGATCCGCACGCCGCA
>JAFGKN010000612.1 GCA_016928605.1 Planctomycetota bacterium
CGGCCGTCGCTGTTCACGTCGCCGCAGGCGACGAGGCCCTCGCAGGAGGGAGACGGTCCCGCCGCGAAGAGCCAGCTCAGGATGTAGACGGCGTCGCTCAGGTTGACGGCGTCGTCTCCGTTCACGTCCGCGCAGGCCAGATCGGCGGACTCCTGCGCGGCGAGGGAAGCGGGACCAGAGACGATGCAGATGGCGGCGAAGACCGCCGCGGCGGCGGCGCTCGGCAGGATCCTCATGGCGGCACCCCCCTTCGGTGCGATCCAGGAAAAGCGAGACCTGCGACTCCGATGATTTCGACGATACCACCTGAGGAAGACTTGCAAGAGCACAAAAACTGCGGGAGGTCACTGCCGGGCCCCGCGGGTGAGCCGGGGTCCGGCGAGCTGCGGCGGGCGAGACGGGGGCGAGAGGCGGCGGAGGGCGGAGCGGCGCGTGGACGGGCTGATCGATAGGGCCTCCGCGCGCGGGCGATGATGGCAGCGCCGACAGCCTTCCGCCCGAGATGACGAAGCATCCACCCGAGAGCCGTCTCGAGGAATCGCTCCTCGCGTGGATTCTGCTGGCGACTTCCGGGTCCTGCGCGCTATACGATAGGAGGCACATGACGTGCAGCTCCGACTCCTCGCGAAAGGGGAATGCCATGAAGCCAGTCCTGCTGATCGCGGGTCTCTTCCTCTTCTGTACCGGCCTCGTCGTCGGGTACTGGTTCGCGGATGCGGATCGGAGGCCTCTCCGCGCCGCCGGCGGCGGATCCGACCCGGTCGGAGGTGATGGAGGCGATCGACGCCGCGGCGGAGTGGCGGGCCGGCGGTCCGGCACTCCGGGGCCGCTCGGCGGGGATCGATCCGCTGGCCGGGACCCATCCGGAAGGCCCGATATCGAGGAGGGTGACCGCTGGAAGCCGCGCCCGGCAGCCGAGGCATTGAAGGATCTCCAGGATGCGCTCGCCAGCGGCGATCGTGAGGCCGCGCACGAGGCTCTCCACCACCTGAGCCGTCCCGAAGCGGGATCGCTCTCCTCCGAGCAGCTGCGAGAGCTGGGATCGCTTCTGCGAGGGACCGATCGAGACTACATCCACGGGATCTCGCGAGCGCTCGTGATCTCCGGAGGCAAGGAGGGCCTGGCGATGGTCATGGACTTCGTCGATGACCCGGAGCAGCCGCTGGAGGTGCGGAGGCATGCGCTCGATGGTCTGTCGGATCTTCCACGGCAGAAGGTGGCCGAGGTCTTTCCCGCGCTGGCCGGCTTCCTCGAGTCGCGTCCACCCCACGAGCTGGAGCACGCCGCCGCCCACGCCATGGCCAGGATGCAGGGCGAGCAGGGTGTCGATGCGCTCCTCGGACTCCTGCAGGAACGTCCCGGCATCCGGCCGGAGGTCATCTTCGACACCGTGGGCGACGTGGGCAAGTCCGGCGACATGGACGCCCTCCTGGGGTTTCTCGCCGAGGGCGGGAACCAAAGCGAGACGGCGAGCATCCTCCGGGCGGCGAGTCGAATCTCCGCGCGAGAAGGAGACACGCAGATGCTCCTCGACATGCTGCGCGAGACGCCCGACGGCATCTCGCGGGAGATGATCGCCCGCGCCATCAGCGAGAGCTCCCATGAGCTCGGCACCGGTTTCCTGAGCGAGGCGCTGAGGGAGGTCGCGGGCGACCGGCGCGCGCAGGAATGCCTCGCCGACGCGCTGTCGCGCACGGGCGGCCGGGAGGCTCTCGAGGCTCTCGTCGAGGCGGCCCGCGGTCCGGAGGGCGGCCTCGATCCGGGCGTGCTCGCTCGCGCGCTCCAGCACTTCCGGGGGAGCGACGCCGTTCCCTTCATGATGGATCTTTTCCAGGCAAGCGGCGACGAGGAGATGCTCCACTCGCTCGCGAGAGGTATCCTCCGAAACGGAGACGCGGGGACCACGAGCGATCTGCTGGCGCTGCTCGGGGAGGGTGATGCTCGTCGGCGCCGCGCCATCGCCGATGCCCTCGAGGAAGGCAGCAGCTCGGTCCTGAGCCAGGATCTCCTCCTCTCGATGATCAGGGGCGAGAAGGACCACGAGGTGGCCATGGCTCTCGCCAGGTCGTTGAGCCGGCTGCATCCTCAGGCGCTCGCGGAGCAGGCCGGCGCCCTCTTCGACGGGGCATCGTCGGCCGCGGAGAGGATCGCCTTCGCCCACATCCTCGAGAAGCAGCAGCCGGCGGGAGCCCAGGAGCGGATCGCCCGGCAGCTCCAGAGGGAGACGGACGAGCGAGCTCAGTGGGAGCTGGCGCGGATGCTCGGCCGCTTCGGCCCGAGCGGCGTGGAGCAGGCGGCCGAGATCCTGCGCGGCGAGCAGGACGAGGGAAAGCGCCACTCCATGCTCTGGGGGCTGGAGGCGGCCGGCCGGCATGAGGGTGCCCCGGTGAGAGACCTGCTCCTCGAGGTGGCATCGACGGATCCTGCGCCCTCCCTCCGCTTCCAGGCAGCGGAGATCATGGCACGCCAGCACGATCCCTCGCTGATCCCCGACCTGGAGGCGCTTCTCGCCAGCGAGACGCATCCCGAGGTCCAGGAGCGGATCCGGGCGGCGATCCACGACCTGCAGCACCTGCAGCAGCGGTAGAGCGTCCTCCCATCGACCATGATCGCCATCGCGCCGGCGTCGTCATCTCTCCCCAGCCGCCGGCATCGCAAGGCTTCGCGCGGCGTTTCCCCAGCGATCGCCCGGCAGGCTCGCACGCGAGGCTTCCTCGAGGGGCCGGAGCGCTTGCCTCGAAGCGGACCTTGCCGTGTCCCTGGGTCATCTCCGAGCGGCTTTGACGGGCTCCGCAGAGTGGGGTTACCATGGCGGACATGATGCCGACCAAGACTCGCAGAGCTCGCATCTCGCTGGTGGTCCTGCTGGCCGTCCTTCCGATCTCCACCGCCGGCGCCGATCCGGTCGCGGCCGCGCGCCGCAACGCCGAGCAGGCGCGAGAGGCGCTGCGGAGGAGCCGCCGCGTCCTCGATGCCTACGTCGCGCGCATGGATTCCGTCACGCGGCTCCTGCCCCGCAGCGGCCGCAGCGCCGCGTGGTACGTGGCCGACTCCGCGGCCGATCTCTACCCCTTCCTGGCGATGGCCGCCTACTTCACCGACCGGTCCGTCTTCGAGCGCGAGATGCACGAGATCCTCCGCCAGGAGATCCTTCTCTCGACGCGGGTGGGGATGCTCTCGGACAACGTGCTCGCGGGCGGCAAGGGGTTCGAGCACCCGGCGGCGGATCTCGCGAGGATCATCTTCGGCTCCTGCGAGTACGCCAAGGACGGCCTCCTGCCCCTGGGCGAGCTGCTCGGACACCGCGCGTGGCAGGAGCGGCTCATCTCCATCGCGGATGGCCTCATCGAGCACGCGCCGCACGAGACGCGCTTCGGGCGCGTGCCATCCCTCAGCGCGGAGGTCAACGGGGAGCTCCTGCAGGTACTCTCGCGTCTGGCTCACCTCAGCCGCGAGAGCCGCTACGCGGATCAGGCCGTCGCCA
>JAFGKN010000613.1 GCA_016928605.1 Planctomycetota bacterium
AACCGATACGCCAGGCGGCCGCCGGCCGGCAGATGATCGTACTTCGGATCGCGGTCCAGCTCCCACGGCTCGTGGTCCGCCGGCGGTCTCCAGAGATCCTCGTGGCGGATGATCCCCACCTGCCGCCAGGTCTCTCCATCCTCCGAAACGGAGATTTCGACTCGCAGCGGATGGCAGTAGCGATCGTTCGGCTGATGCGTGCAGACGAGCGCTCCCGCCAGCATCTGCGATTCGCCGAGATTCACGTCGACGCGCACGTCGCCATCCCACCCGGCCGTGGCGGGGGGCAAGAGATCCGGCCATCGCGACGTGAAGTAGTCGGTCGGGGCGATCACGACGCCGTTCGTGAGCTCGCCTCCACCGTCGTCGCCGCTTGCGGCGCAGGCCTCTCGACTCACCCGGTACCGGGCGCCGAGCGCCACGTTCCGGCCCCAGCGGTAGAGTCTCCTCTCGTCCGCTGGAGGCGCGACAGCAGCAGCACTCCCGGCGGCATCACGGGGCTGGTCGCCACGCTCGCCGTCTCCGCCGCACTGCTCGATGCGCACCCACTCCATCCGCGGATCCCCTCGACCGCCGACCTCGACGATCCACTCGTCGTCCGGCGAGTCCACGACATGGCGGTGCCGTCGCTCCACCGAGCCCTCGCCGGTCTGCTCCGTCCACGCGTAGGTGACCTTCAGGGGGCGAAACTCCACATCGCGCGGCCGGTGCTGCGCGCGGAGGAAGATATCCTGGATTCCGGGAGTGTTGTAGGTGGATGCGGCTCGCGGGGTGAAGAACTCGCACCGGATCCAGGCGGCGCGCGCGCCTTCCGGGGGAGTCAGCGTCTCGAGCACCATGCGGTCGAAAGGAGCGGATCCATCCTGCTTGCGGAAAAACTCCCGGAAGCTGCTGCCGTCCCACGAGCACTGCAGGGACACGTGACTGGCATCCATCCGGTTACAGACTCTCGCTCCCACGGTGAGCTCCGTCATCTCGGTCGGCGTGACGAGCTTCCAGGTGACATGGCAGGGCGAGCCATCGACTCCGGCCCCGATCGTCGACTGATAGAAGGAGTCCGTCTCCTCGCGCGAGTAGACATCCTTCGCATCCGCCGCAGTCTCACGGTAGCCGCCCCCGTGAAGAACCGGCCAGAGGACCAGGCTCTCCTCCGGCTCGCCAACGCGCAGTCTCACGCGGTTCGTTCCGAGCTGGAATCCGGGAAGGGCGAGGCGATTGACCTGAGTGACCGTGGTGATGGTGAGCGATTGAAGCCCGCAGTCCGCCGGGGCTCCCGACGTGATCAGGTCGAAACGGACCAGCGCTTCCGTGTGTCCCGCCACCTCCTCGACGAGGCGCAGCGACGCCTTTGCGGCCTCGGCATTCCTCGCGCTCCAGACCAGCTTCCACGCCAGCCCCGCATCCCTCGAGACCAGCAGGCGCACCTCGCTTCCCTCTCCCTTGCACCGCGCTTCGGCCTCGATCCGCATCGAGGTGACGACGTTGGCCGCATCGACCTTGAAGACGACGCGGCACGGCTCGCCGGACTTCTCCGGCGCGAAGTGCGGTTTCTCGTCGCGGACCGCCAGGTTCTCCTCGTCGTACACGAAGTCTCGCCAGCGGGAGGAGGAGAGATCAGGCCGGAACTCCCACACTCCGCTCCCGCGGACCGTCCGCGTGATGATGTTCTTCTCGGAATCGCCGGGATCCTCCTCGCCGCGAGCCGCTCGGTAGTAGCCCGCGTCATTTCCCTGCGGCCTCCAGTAGCGGGTGTAGACCTGGTAAGGTCTCAGGTTGAGGATATAGCGCCTCCCCCACTGCGCCATCATCGAGTACCTGGAGACGCTGTAGCCATCCGTGTAGGAGCTGGCGCCTCTCTCCAGCGTGCGCTGGTATTCGACGGGATTGTCGCTCGCGATCCGCCACCCCGTCGGTCCGAGGTGCGAGGCGCAGGCCGGCGCAGGGTGGTAGAAGTAGAAGTGACCGGCCTCTGACCTTCCGCCCGAGAGCGGGCAAGCAGCCTCCGCCTTGATCTCCTCGCAGCTCGCGACGACGCCTTTATGGTTGTAGCAGAAGATGCTCATCGATGAATCGAAGAGATGCCACGATGCACCGTCATCCCAGGAGAACTCGGAGACGGTATGGTCGCCGAGCTGGATATAGCGCCCCCGGAAACCCGCGTGATGCGCCACCGAGATGTTGAGCGCCGAGATGATCCCGCAATTCATGAAGCCGTAGCTGCTATAGTGCAGGATGGGATCCCAGATCAGACGGCCGCGATCCATCGCACACGACGTCTGATGCCGGCTGCGCCTCCCCCAGCGCCAGATCGCGATCGCCTTCTCCTGGGGCGTGTCGAGGTGGCCGCAGATGGTGCGCACGAACGACTCGATATCTGTGAAATCGGGCGTGCTGTCGGTCCGCAGGCGGATGTTGTAGTCCGCTGCGCTCGCCGGCCAGGGCATGATCCAGGTGCAGGCGAGCGCCAGGGCGAAGGAGACGAACCGGACTCTCGGCGTCGCGATCATCGAAGGGCTCCATCTCTCAATCGGGGCGGTGCTCCGTCGACCGTGGAGCGGACTCGCTCCGCATCGTGCAGGGGCGGCTCGCCGAGGTCGTCGGCGACCTGCAGCAGACGCGGCGGGCGTGATCCCGCAGTGCATCGT
>JAFGKN010000097.1 GCA_016928605.1 Planctomycetota bacterium
GCGTACCTCGACCTGGCCACCTTCTACGGCGACTACAGGAATCACGAGAACGCCGCGCGATGCCTCCTGGAGTACCTCGAAGAGTTCCCGGAGAGCGAGGATCGGCTGAAGGTCCTGCTGCGCGCGGCAGACTTCCTCTACAGGAGCGGGAGGCGCGGCGAGGCCAAGCGGCTGTACCTCGGTCTCCTCGAGTCACACCCCGAAGCCAGGGTCAGCGGCGTTCATGGCATCGACGAGACGGAGACGGTGAGGGACTACGTGCTGCGCCGCCTGGCCGATCCGGGCCTCGCCGGCGTGGGCGTCGATGAGGAGATGGCCCTGCGCTTTCCCTCGCGAATGATCTGGAGAGCGCCGGCAGATCTCCTCGCCACGAGCCGCACCTTTCTCATTCCGGAGGGTGCTCCCCCGCCGCCGATGCGCGAGTGCTTCCTCACACAGTCCGCAGAGCGGATCCAGTGCCGGCGGGCCGACACCGGGCTGCCCGTCTGGACGATCCATCTGCGCAGGATCCCCGGCTTCCTCCTCGTGCCCGAGCGGTTCGGGATCTCCTTCCCGCGGACGGGCGACAAGCTCCTCGAGGGCGCGTACTCGGGCTCATCGCTCGTCCTGCACGACCACCGCAACCTCTTCGCCGTGGACGTCGAGAAAGGCGCTGTGCGCTGGCACCTGCCGCTGGAGGAGGGCGGAATCTCCGAGAGGGCCCTGTCGCCTCCCACTCTGAGCGAGAGGATCCGCGGAGCGAAAATCGGAGAGGACGCCGTCTTCGTCGCCACGAGCCGGAAGAAGCTGTATCGGTTCGACCTTCAGGGAGAGAAGACCTGGGAACGGGAGATCGACTCCAATCCCGCCACATCGGCGCCGCTCATCGAGACCGGGGAGAGCATCTTCGTCCTGGGCCAGCGCCCGGTGGAGCTGAGAGAGTACCGCAAGAGCGACGGGAGCGAGATCGGCCCTCTCCGCGAAGCCTTCGCCGAGGGCGTCCTTCAGCTCGAACCGCGCCCCGTCGAGGTTGCCGAGAGCCTGCTTCTGATCGCCTTCACCTCTCCCGCGCGCACGGCCCACATCCGGCTCGTCGATCTCCGGCGGAGGGAGATGCGCTGGGAGCTCACCCACGCGCGCACCCGCGTTCGAGAGCTCTTCCACTTCCCCGCGGAGCCCGACGAGGCCATCCTCGTCCTCGAGCCGGAGAGCCGGATCCCCGTCCTGGTGGGCCTCTCCGTCCGCTCCGGACGCGAGATCTGGAGATACCAGCGCTTCGAGGAGGCCGATGTCACCCTGAGCGTCGCCCGCGACGGGGACCGCGTGTATGTGATCCATGGCGCGAGCGCCGAGATCAGCACCTGGAAGCTTCTCGCGCTCCAGATGAGCCGCGGAGCGGATCGGGGCAAGCTGCAGCTGGTGCCGATCTGGAAGCCCAAGGAGATATCCCTGGGATTCTCCTACTCGAGCAGGAAGCGGCTGCTGATCACCGAGGACTCCATACTCTATCCCGAGCACGCCACCCTCTCGGTCTACGACAAGCTCACAGGAAAGACCCGCAGCGCCGACCAGGATCTGCTCAATCGCTTTCTCGTGGAGAAGGGCAGCTCGACGAGCGAGATCATCGGGGGAAAGCTCATCATCCTCACCGACGGCGGTGACTGCGCGCTGGCCGCGGTCCCCGACATCGAGGACAGGGAGCGGTCCCGGCAGCGGCTCCGGCTGATCCGCGACCACCTGAGGGATCCCTCCGCGCCCGGCCTCGTGGCTGAGCTCGCCCTCGACTACTTCCGCGACGGCGACCGGGATGGCGTCCGGTCGGCGATCAACGTGCTGGACCGGGCGCTGAGCTCGGAGGCCGTCCTCGCCGCCGCCGACCAGGAGACCCTGGCAGGCCTCGCCTTCCTCCTCGACGGATTCAAGGAGGAAGCCATGAAGGTCCTTCCGGAGATCGAGATCCAGTCGCGCCGGCTCTGGATGCCGCCGCGGATCGACGGCGAGATGGACGACTCCTGGAACCTGGCGCACCAGGTCCGGCTCTCCACGCCGCGCCACATCGGCCGCATCGGGAATCCGGGGCACGAGTTCTCCTGGGAGGGAGAGGAGGACCTCTCCGCCATCCTCTACACCGGCTGGGACGACGAGAACTTCTACTTCGCCCTCGACGTCGATGACGACGTCCTGCGAGCCTACGACAAGGAGGCCACGGTCTGGAAAGGCGACTGCCTCCTGATCGGAGTCGACACCGAAGGCGACGGAGGCTACCAGCACGGTCCCGGAGACCAGCTGATGACCCTCGCCCTCACGATCCCCAAGCGGAAGCAGCCCCAGGAGGATGAAGACGACCCGCTGGGCGGAGGTGAGGACGACGCGGAAGCCGCTGACGGCGATGAGAAGCCGGACGGCCAGTTCTCCGTGAAGAGGAGGGACGACGACAGCGGAGCCGTCTACGAGGTCGCGATTCCCTGGAGATCCTTCGCGGCGGGCTCTCCTCGCGGCCAGCGGCCGCCCCGGGGCTTCCGCTTCGGGCTGAGCCTTCTCCTGCTCGACGACGACTCGGGCACCGGAGCGACCAAGACGCTGAGCCTCAACCCCTGCCATCTCCTCCCCCGCGACCAGAAGTCGTTCTCGATCTGGAAGTTCCTCATCCCCCAGTTCTTTCCTCGGATCGTCCTGCGCTGACCGACCGGCCGCCCCCCTGCACCTCCCGCCGCCGCAGCATCCGCCAAAAACCCCTCTGCGGGCGATTGCATCCGGAGGGCGAACCCTGCACAATCTCCCCCGGCATCCGTTCACCGGCGACGGGCTCGCCTGCAGGGATTCGGCGGACCGGGATCCTGCATGCCCGCAGGGGCGAAGCAGGTTGTCCGACGGCCGCTGATGCCGGCCGGCGCCGCCCGGGCGGAGCGGAGTACGGCCGCCGAGATCAGGCTCTCCGCCGCTCCGCTCGGCGGCGCTGAACGGGCACCTTCCCTGTTGCCGGTCGTTCGCGTATCGGGGGAACTGGAAGTGAAGAGACGGCTCCCGAGATCGTTCTGGATCCTCGGCCACGCCTCCATCGCGCTCGCCGCTGCGGCTTCCTGCCGGAGCGTCGAGGGAACGCGCGGAGTTCCTCCGCTGGTCGAGATCTACGACACGCCCAGCTCCCTCGAGGCGAGGCGCGGCGAGGCCGGCTCGGAGCTCTTCGTCCGGCCCTTCTTCGGCCTGGAGCGGCGCGGAGACCCCGTGGTGCGGAGGCTCAAGATCCTCCTGCCCTTCATCGACTTCGAATGGGGAGCGGAGAGCGGCCGCTACCGGGTCTTGCCGGTCTTCGAGCACAGGTACCGGCGCAAGCGGACGGGCGGGATCGATTCGGACACGATGCTCTTTCCTCTCCTCTTCTGGGGAAGCGATCCGGAAGAGGGCGGCTACTTCGCCTTCTTTCCCTTCGGAGGGAAGACGCGCGGGCTCGTCGGCCAGGAGGAGATCGTCTTCGTCCTCTTTCCGCTCTACGCCCAGCTCAGGACCGCGGGCCGCCGCTCGACGCACATCCTCTGGCCGCTCGTGAACTCCGTCTCGGGCGGCGGCTGGTCAGGGGGGCGGCTCTTTCCCTTCTACGGCCACTACACGTGGGAGACGGAGGCTGGTACGCCGCGCGCCGAGCGGAGGTTCATCCTCTGGCCCTTCTGCATCACCGGCCGGCAGCATCAGCAGCAGGATCCCACCGAGGTCTTCCTGAGCGTCCCCTTCTACGGACGACGTGAGAACAGCGCTTCTCTGACCCGCGCGTATCTCTGGCCGCTCTGCGTGACTCATTACGACAAGAAGGAGAAGAAGTGGCTCGTGGGCGGTTATCTCATCCCGTATCGTTTCTCCGGCGAGCAGTTCGATCCCTGGCCCTTCTTCGGCGCCAAGCTCCAGGAGGAGGACCGCTGGGCATCCGTGGGCCGCCGGCGGGAACGGTTCTTCTTCGTCTGGCCCCTGGTGCGCTACGACCACGGCGACGATCTGAGCGAGGAGACGCTGCGGGTCTGGGCGCTTCCGGTGTTTTTTTTCTTCTCGAGCGTCGACAAGCGCACGCTGGAGTGCCGCACGCACTGGCAGGTCTGGCCTCTCTGCGAACACAAGACCCGAAACCATGAGACCGCCTTCAACCTCCTGGCGCCTCTCTGGTTCGACTGGGCGTCGTACGAGCGCCTCTACGGCAGGCTCTTCGCCCTGTTCCGCTACCGCTCCCGGGTGGATTTCTCGGCGTGGGAGCTGCTCTACGGGACGCTCTACTGGCAGTCGTCGCCCGAGGAGAGCGTCTTCAGCGTGCTCGGAGGCCTGCTGGAGGTCGGCGCGCGGAAAGGATCGCTGCGCATGAGGCTTCTGTACGTTCCCTGGTGGGCATAGGAAAGGCCGGCATGTTTTCCGGGATTCACCGACTGGGCGCATTCCTGATCGAGTCCACTCACGGAGCCGGCTACGGCATCTGGCTGCTCCTCCACACCCTCATGCAGGTGCCGGCCATCGTGCGGACGAAGTCCCGGAAAGATCTCTACCGCCAGATGTTCATCTGCGGGATCCAGACGATCCCCGTCACGGTGGTGGTCAGCATCTTCACGGGCATGATCCTCGCCCTCAACGGCGGCCTCTCGCTGGAGCAGATCGGCCAGGAAGGGCTGATCGGGAGGATCGTCGCGGTCTCGATGGCCCGCGAGATGGGACCGTTCATGACCGCGCTGATCCTCGCGGCGAGCGTGGGGTCGGCGATGGCGGCGGAACTCGGCACGATGAAGGTCTCCGAGGAGATCGACGCCCTCGAGGTCATGTCCATCGATCCCGGCCGCTTTCTCGTGCTTCCGAGGGTGCTCTCGATGGCGGTCATGACGCCCGTCGTCACCATCTACATCGTCCTCGTCGGAACGCTGGGAGGCGCGGCCTCCGCCTACTTCCAGTACGACATCAGCTTCGAGAGGTTCAGGACCGACGCCCTGGAGTACCTCACGCTCAAGGACATCTACACCGGAATCCTGAAGGCCTTCATCTTCGGCACGGTGATCTCGATCGTCGGCTGCTCGGAAGGCCTCCGCGCCAGGGGAGGCGCCATAGGAGTGGGCAGCGCGACGCGCCAGTCCGTCGTCATCTCCTATCTCCTGATCATCGTCCTGGGATACTATGTCACCTTCACCTTCTACTACATCGAGTGGTGACCCCGCGGGCTCTCTCCCCGTGGAGTTGACGGGCGTCCACAAGAGCTTCGGCCCTCACGCCGTCCTGAGGGGCGTCGACCTCGCCGTCCGTCGCCGCGAGACGCTCGTGATCATCGGGAGGAGCGGCACCGGCAAGAGCGTTGCCCTCCGTCATGTCGTCGGCCTGGAGAGGCCGAATCGCGGCGAGGTGCGCGTGTTCGGCCACGACATCCAGAAGGCGTCGAGAAGGCAGATCCACGAGATCCGCTCGCGTACGGGATTCCTCTTCCAGTCGGGCGCTCTGCTCAACTGGATGACCATCGAGGAGAATGTCGCTCTGCCCCTGCTCGAGCACAACCGCAGGATGCCGCCGGACGAGGTCGAGGACAGGGTGCTGGCGAAGTTGAAGCTCGTCGGCATGGAGTCGGCCCGCCGCAAGCTTCCGGCGCAGATCTCCGGAGGGATGAAGAAGCGCGCGGCGCTCGCCCGCGCCACCGTGCTCGATCCGGACCTCGTCCTCTATGATGAGCCCACCTCTGGCCTCGATCCCGTCATCGCCAGCACGATCAACGAGCTCATCAACCGCACGCGGGAAGCTCTCGGCACGACGCAGATCGTCGTGACGCACGACATGGAAAGCGCCTACAGCATCGCGGATCGCATCGCGATGCTCTGCGAGGGGAGGATCATCTGCCTGGGAACTCCCCAGGAGATCCGTTCCTCCGACAACCCCATCGTACAGCAGTTCATCCAGGGCAAGACCTCCGGGCCGCTGGCCCTGGAATCGTAGCTCGAGCGACAGGAGCCGCCAATATGCCGCAGGAAAGCTCACTCAAGAACTTCATCGTCGGAATCGTGTTTCTCGGGAGCCTCGCCCTCGTCGGCGTCGCCACCTACGTCATCAA
>JAFGKN010000614.1 GCA_016928605.1 Planctomycetota bacterium
GCCTCTGCCTCTGCCTCTGCCTCTGACTCTGACTCTGACTCTGACTCTGACTCTGACTCTGACTCTGCCCCGCAGACCGGCGCGACCTTCGCACCGCGCTCCTCTCTACTCACGCCAGCGGGAGGATCTGGCTCAGGATCAGGACCTCGATGAGACCGATGATCCCCATGCTGCCGAGCTGGATCGACCAGGTCCTGAGCGTCTCCTTCTGGGTGAAGCCGCTCATCTTGCAGACCACCCAGAATCCGCTGTCGTTCATCCAGGAGGTGACCATCGAGCCGTAGGCGATCGCTGCGAAGACGTAGATCGGATGGAACGGCAGCTCGACGCCGGTCTTCAGGATGCCGCCCACGATGGAGGCGGCGGTGATCATGGCGACGGTGCCCGAGCCCTGAGCGATCTTCATCACCGAGGAGATCCCCCACGCGATCAGGAGGAGGAGGAGGCCGCTGCCGCTCCCCGCCAGGCCCTTGAGCTCATCGCCGATGCCGGTGAGCTTGAGCATCGCGCCGAAGGCTCCTCCCGCGCAGGTGATGAGGATAATCGTGCCCGCCGCCATCAGCGCGGGCTCGAGGCTCGCGGTGAGCCGGGCGAGCGAGTAGCGCTTCTGGCGCGCGAGCACCCAGAGCGCGATGGCCGTGCCGAGCCCGAGGGCGAGGTGCTTGTTCCCGAGGAAGGAGGTCACGCCGAGGATCCCGTCGAAGGCCGAGGGGTCGGCGAAAACCTTCTCCACCGCGCTCCGCGGCACCGCGTCAAGCACGCTGTGGAGCGTGATCAGCACCACGGGGAGGATGACCGGCAGCGCCGAGGCCCAGAATCCCGGCAGCTCGCTCTCCGGCTTGCTGACGATCTCCTCGAGCTCCTCCGTCGAGGAGCCCGGCGCGTCCCGCATCGGGAAGTCGCCGAAGCGGAGCAGCCAGCGCGGCAGGAGGATTCCGCCGAAGAAGGCCGCGGGCAGCCCCAGCAGGAAGCCGCCGAGGATCGCCGTGCCGAGATGCAGCCCGATGTCGAGCTTCTCGAGCATCACGAGAGGGCCCGGCGTCGGCGGCACGAGAGAGTGAGTCACCACGCCTCCGGCGCAGATCGCCATCACGTACAGGATGTAGTTGCGGCCCGTCCTCAGCCGCAGAGCGCGGGCGAGCGGCACGAGGAGGAAGAAGACCGTGTCGAAGAAGACGGGGACGGAGAGGATGTAGCCGCTCCCGAGGAGCGCGTAGTTCGCGCGGCTCTCTCCCATCAGGCCGAGGAGCCGCCGCGTGATCTTGTCGGCCGCGCCGCTCTGCATCAGGCACTGGCCGATGACCGCTGCGAGCGCGATCACGATGCCGATCTTGCCCGCGAGCGAGCCGAACTCCCGCGCAGTCACCTCCAGGGCTAGCGTCGCTCTCGGGAGCCCCTCCTCGCCGGGCTCGGCGGGCAGATCGGGGCGAGCCAGCATCCCCACCAGCACCGCGGCCAGGAGGAGGGCGAAGAAGGGATGGATCTTGAGGATGGTGATCGCGGCGATGATGAAGGCCACGCCGATCACGAGCACGATGAAGGGGGACATGAGCACCTCTCACGCTGGTTCCCTGGATCGTCGTTCCGTTCCGCATCCCGCTGGCGAGGAGGGCCTGACATGATAGCAGAGAGAAGGACGGCCGTCCCGGCCCGAATCGCCCGGACGAGCTTGTGGAGCCCCTCTGCGGCTGTCATAATCTCGTCGCTCGCGAGAGCGCATCGCGCGCCGCCGAGTCGAGCGAGGGCTCATGGAACGTTACCGGATCCGCGTCAGCAAGGACTATCTCACCTTCTCCTCCGCCCACTTCATCACCCTGGAGGGGAGCCAGTGCGAGCGGCTGCACGGGCACAACTACAGGGTCGCCGCCGAGCTCGAGGGGCCGCTCCAGGAGGAGGGGCTGATCTTCGACTTCACCGAGCTCAAGCGGATGCTGCGGCTCATCACGAGCGAGCTCGACCACCGGCTGCTCGTGCCGACGGCGAGCCGCCGCATCGCGGTCGAGGAGGAAGGGGAACGCATCCGTCTCTCCATGGGCGGGCGCGAGTGGGTCGTCCCCCGCTGCGATTGCGTGCTGCTGCCCCTCTCCAGCACCACGGCCGAGCTGCTCGCGCGCCACATCGCGGGCCGGCTCGTGGAGGAGCTCGAGAAGAAGGGCGCAGGCTTCGTGGAAACCGTCCGCGTCCAGGTCGAGGAGGCGGCGGGGCAGGTGGCGGAGTACGAGACGAGCCGGGACGGATAGCATGATCCGGGGCATGGACGAGACCCCTCCCGCGGTGGGCGGCGCCCCCTCTCCACTCGAGCCGATCGTCCTGGAAGTCGCTTGTCCACTCCCTCCCGCGAGCGCGTTCCTCCGGCTCGCATCGCTGCCGTACGTCATCTTCCTCGACAGCGCCGCGCCCGGCGGCCCAAGGGGGCGGTACTCGTACATCGCCGCGGAGCCGCTCGGGATGATCCTCGCCCGCGGCCGGCGCTTGACGGTTCTCGCGCGAGACGAACGGGCCGGCGGAGCACCCGTCTACCGCGCGGTCGAGCGGAGCGACAGCGAGACCGACCCGCTCGGCGCGCTCGAGCGCCGCCTCGGCCGCTGGTCGTCGCCGAGAGACGCCAGCCTGCCGCCCTTCACAGGCGGCGCCGCCGGTCTCTTCGGCTACGGCCTCTCCCGCTCCATCGAGCGGCTGCCCGCGCCGCGCAGGGATGAGCTCGAGGTGCCGGACCTCGCGGTCGGCATCTACGACCAGGTCCTCGCCTTCGACCACGAGCAGAACACCTGCCGGCTCGTCGGCCAGCCGATCGGCCGCGGGGGGAGCATCGAGCGCCGGCGCGCGGCCGAGCGGCGCATGCGGCGCATCCTCGATCATCTCGAGCGGGAGCCCGGCGAGAGCGAAGCTGCGCGCCTCGCGAGAGAAAGCGGGCGAGTCCTCGCCGCCGATGCGCTCGGCCCTCTTGCGCCGCTTCCGGGGAAGCGAGGCGTCTGGAGCAACTTCCCGCGCGATGGATACCTCCGGGCCGTGCGCCGGGCGATCGACTACATCCACGCCGGCGACATCTTCCAGGTGAATCTCTCGCAGCGGCTCCTCGCCCGCTGCCAGGAGGATCCCGCGACTCTGTACCTGCGGCTCCGGCAGCTGAATCCCGCCCCGTTCGCCGGATACGCAGACCTGGGGGGCCACGTCGTGATCAGCTCCTCGCCGGAGCAGTTCCTCGCGGTGGAGAGCGGAGAGGTGATCACGCGGCCGATCAAGGGAACGCGGCCGCGGGGCCGGACGGCCGCGGAGGACGAGCGGCTCGCGGCGGAGCTCCTCCGCTCGGAGAAGGACCGCGCCGAGAACGTGATGATCGTCGACCTGCTGCGGAACGACCTCTCCCGCGTCTGCGAGCCCGGCAGCGTCGATGTGCCGAGCCTCTTCGAGCTCGAGCGCCATCCCACGGTGCTGCATCTCGTCTCCGAGGTGCGCGGCATGCTGCGCGAGGGCGCGAGCGCCGTCGATCTCCTCCGCTCGGCGTTTCCCGGAGGATCGATCACGGGCGCGCCCAAGGTCCGAGCGATGGAGATCATCGCGGAGCTGGAGCCATCCGCCCGCGGCGCTTACTGCGGCAGCCTGGGGTGGATCTCCTTCGCGGGCGACATGAACTCGAGCATCCTCATCCGCACGATGACCGCGAGCCGCGGCTGGATCGAGCTCCCCGC
>JAFGKN010000615.1 GCA_016928605.1 Planctomycetota bacterium
AACCTGCTCGCCTGCGCGGACGAGAAGAATCAGCTCTGGTCAATCGCGCCCGACAAGAAGACGAAGGTCCTCGTGGAGAAGTACGAGGGGAAGCTTCTCAACGGCCCCAATGACCTCTGGATCCATCCCGGCGGAGGCATCTACTTCACCGACCCCTTCTACAAGCGCCAGTACTGGAAGCGCGGTCCCATGGAGCAGGATGGCCAGCATGTCTACCTCCTGAGCCCGGACCGCAAGCAGCTCCGGCGCGTCGCCGCCGACCTTGTTCAGCCCAACGGGATCATCGGCACGCTCGATGGCAAGAAGCTCTACGTCGCGGACATCGGCGCCAGGAAGACCTACGCCTACGACATCGAGGATGACGGCAGCCTGTCCGGCAAGAAGCTCTTCTGCGAGATGGGGTCGGACGGCATGACCATCGACAGCGAGGGCAATGTCTACCTGACCGGAAACGGCGTCACGGTCTTCGGCCCCTCTGGAGCGAAGATCGAGCAGATCCCTGTTCCGGAGAGATGGACCGCCAACGTCTGCTTCGGGGGGGAGAAAAGAGACACGCTGTTCATCACGGCCATGGACTCGCTGTACTCCATCCGGACTCGAGTGAAGGGAGTCCGCTGGCCGGCGGCCGCGGAGTGACTCGCGCCGGCAGGATCCGCGGCGGCTCGCGCGGCCCGTGGCCAAGGCGGCGCGCGCACGACGCGCTGCGCGCTGCGGGAGCCACATCGCCGGAACCAACGAAAGAGGGAGGAGAACGATGCCGGTCGAAGGAGACGAGAGCGAGATCGCTCGCACCCCGAGCGTCGAGGTACCGTGCACGGGCATTCGCCTTCTGAGGGATCCAGCGCTCAACAAGGGACTGGGCTTCACGGCCGAGGAGAGGGACCGGCTGGGCCTGCGGGGTCTCTTGCCGGCGACGTCGCTCAGCATCGAGCAACAGGTGGAGCTCGAGCTGGAGCACCTGCGGGCGAAGAGCAGCCCCCTCGAGAAGTACATCGGTCTGGAGGCCCTCCAGGACCGGAACGAGACCCTCTTCTACCGCGTTCTCCTCGAGAATCTGGCCGAGCTGATGCCGATCGTCTACACCCCCACGGTGGGCCAGGCCTGCCAGGAGTTCAGCCACATCATCCGCAAGCCGCGCGGTCTCTGGATCA
Organism: Planctomycetota bacterium; assembly: GCA_016928605.1. GTDB lineage: Bacteria > Planctomycetota > UBA8108 > UBA8108 > UBA8108 > JAFGKN01. Next base: position 1,152 of record JAFGKN010000615.1, read on the forward strand.
CGCCGGACGACATCGGGCACATGCACGAGATCCTCGGCAACGCGCCCAGCCGCGAGGTCCGGCTGGTCGTCGTGACGGACAACGAGCGCATCCTGGGCCTCGGCGACCAGGGAGCCGGGGGGATCGGCATCCCGATCGGCAAGCTGGCGCTCTACACGGCGGCCGCCGGCATCCACCCATCGCTCTGCCTCCCGATCAGCCTCGACGCCGGCACCGACAACGCTCGCCTGCTCCAGGATCCCTACTACATGGGATGGCGGCAGCGCCGCATCCGGGCATCTCGCTACGAGGAGTTCATCGAGGCCTTCGTCGATGCTCTGAGCGATGTCTTCCCGCACGCCGTCCTCCAGTGGGAGGACTTCCACAAGAGCATAGCCTTCCAGCTGCTCGACAGGTACCGCCTCCGCATCACCAGCTTCAACGACGACATCCAGGGCACGGCGGCCGTCGCCCTGGCCGGGCTGCTGACGGCCATGCGCTACACCGGCCAGAGGCTCTCCGACCAGCGGATCGTCTACCTGGGGGCGGGCGCCGCGGGAATCGGCATCGCCCGCCTCGTGCGCACGGCGATGGAGCAGGACGGATGCCCCGCGGATCGCGTCCGGCGCGCCCAGGTCTTCCTCGACAGCCGGGGCCTGATCTACGGGGGACGGCTGATCAAGGACCCCCACAAGCGGGAGTTCGCGATGGATCGCGAGACGCTCGCGCACTACGGCTTCGCGGAGGGGGAGCCCCACCATCTCGAGGAGGTCGTGGCGCGCGTGAAACCGACCGTCCTCATAGGGACGTCGGCCTCGCCGGGCAGCTTCACGCAGGATGTGATCCAGGAGATGGCCCGCCACGCGGAGCGGCCGATCATCCTCCCCTTCAGCAATCCGACCTCCAGGGCGGAGTGCTCACCCCAGGAGGCGCTGCTCTGGAGCGACGGCCGCGCCCTCGTCGCGACGGGCAGCCCCTTTCCCCCCGTCCGCATCGGCGAGCGCATCTGCCGCGCCGCACAGGGCAACAACGTCTACATCTTCCCAGGAGTCGGCCTGGGATGCATCGTCGCCGAGGCTCGCCTCGTGACCGATCCGATGTTCCTCGTCGCTTCCCGCACGCTAGCGGCGTGCGTGGATCGCGAGCAGTTCGAGGAGGGAGCCCTCTACCCCGATCCCTCCCGGCTGCGCGACGTCTCGCGCCGCATCGCCATCGAGGTCGTCAAGGAGGCGAGGGACTCCAATGTCGGCAAGCTCATCCCCGACGAGCAGATCGCAGCGGCGGTCGATGAGTTGATGTGGTATCCCGACTACCCGGAGTACCTTCCACCAGCGGTCTGAGAGGGCGGGCTGCTGCAGCCCCGCCGGCCGGGCCGGGGCCTCCTTGCGGCGCCGGTTGTAGCTCCGGTTACACCTGCGGTTGCGCTTGCGATTGCGATTGCGGCGGGCGGCAACAAAGACTCTCCACGCCTCCTATCCCCCAAGGAGGATGGATTCACCACGGAGACGCGGAAACACGGAGGGGAAGCAGCTCTTCTCCGTGCCTCCGTGACTCCGTGGTGACTTCTTCTTCCGAACGCGGGAGACCCGTCGCGGTTGCGGCCGCGGGTCCGGTTGCGGCTGCGGCTACGCCTTTGCCGGTACGCAGCGCGCCTGCGGCGTCCTAGTCGCTGGCCTCTTCTCCCTTCCGCGTGCTGAAGATCCTCGGCACGAGCCAGATGAGCCCCGCGCCGCTCGCGGCGAACGGCACGAGGCAGAGGCTCCCCGCGAGCGCCTCGCCGTAGAGGAAATACCCAGTTCCGAAAAGCCCCGAGTAGATGAAGAGACACCCCAGTCCCCAGCCGAGCAAGGCGTGCGGCAGGCTGTCGTACGATGGTGCGAGCCCTGCGATCCGCCGGATCCTCTCCCAGCCGCGGCCGAAGGGACGGACGAGGCGGTAGAAGCGGACCAGCGTCGCCTCGTCGTCGGGCGGTGTCGCGAGCGTGACGATGACCCACACGCCGGTTGTGAGCGCGACGCTCAGCACGAGCTGCCAGTGGTCCGGCCAGGGCTCCTCGGCGGTCTTCTTGTAGATGAGGAGTCCGACGGCGATCACGAAGGAGCTGATCATCGCGGCGATCTCGCTCCAGGCGTTGATCCGCCACCAGAACCATCGGAGCAGGTAGATCAGGCCGGTACCGGCGCCGATGCTCACCATCAGTTTGAAGCTGTCCCTGGCCGTCTCGAGCACGTAGACAAGAGAGCCCGCCCCGATCATCAGGACGGCCGTCACGATCCGACCCATGAGAACGTAGTGCTTCTCGCCCGCATCCCGACGCAGGAAGCGTCGATAGCAGTCGTGGACGATGTAGGAGGCGCCCCAGTTGAGGTGCGTGTCCATCGTCGACATGTAGGCGGCGATCAGCGAGCCGACCATGATCCCCAGGAATCCGGGCGGCAGGAACTTGAGCATCGCGGGGTAGGCGATGTCGTGGCCGATCAGCTCCGGCTGGACGTCCGGAAACGCCTTCTGGATGTCCGCCAGCTCCGGATAGACCAGCAGCGAGCAAAGCGCCACGATGATCCAGGGCCACGGGCGCAGAGCGTAGTGGGCGAGGTTGAACCAGAAGGTGGCTCCCAGGGCGTGCCTCTCGTTCCTCGCGGCCAGGATGCGCTGCGCGATGTAGCTGCCGCCGCCCGGCTCCGATCCCGGGTACCAGACCGACCACCACTGGACCGCGATCGGGATGATGAAGACGCCGAGCGCGAGATCCAGGTTGCGGAAGTCGGGCAGGAAGTCCAGCTTCGACGGATCGATCTTCTCGAGCAGCCCGCTCAGCCCCCCGACCGCCTCGTGGTCAAGCGCGAACCAGGCGGCCGCGACCGCGCCCACCATGGCGAAGACGAAGAGGAGGAGATCGGTGACCACCACGCCCCAGAGGCCCGAAAGGATCGAGAAGACCACGGCGATCGTGCCGCAGATCAGGATGGTCGGGGTGCGGTCGAGGCCGAAGAGCACGCTCGATATCTTGGTCGCGGCCAGGGTCACCGAGGCCATGATGACGCAGTTGAAGAAGAAGCCGAGGTAGACCGCCCGGAAGAGGCGGACCACCGCCGCGGGCCGGCCCGAGTAGCGGATCTCGTAGAACTCGAGATCGGTCAGCACGCCGGAGCGACGCCAGAGACGCGCGTAGAAGAAGACGGTGAGGATGCCAGTGAGAAGGAATGCCCACCACTCCCAGTTGCCGGCAACCCCCTTCTGGCGGACGAAGTCGGTGACGAGGTTCGGCGTGTCCGTGCTGAATGTCGTGGCCACCATCGAGGTGCCGAGGAGCCACCAGGGGAGCGCGCGTCCCGACGCGAAGAACTCGTCGGCGCCGCGGCTCGCGCGCCGCACGAAGAATCCCGCGAGCAGGAGCGCGAAGGCGACGTAGGCGATGACGATCGTCCAGTCGAGCCCTGTGAGCTGCATGAGGGTATCGCTCTCCGCTGTTCGGTCAGATCTCGCTTCAGACCACCGGGCAGGAATCGGCCCTGTTCTTCAAGACTGGAGCGGTCGCGCAATCCGGGCGGATGACCCGGGCGGCCTGCCGCCGGGCTGTTCTCTGGCCGAGAGACCAGTACGCGAGGAGGAACAGCAGAACGCCGGCGATGAGGTCCATCGCGTAGTGATATCCGAGCCACACGGTCGACATCATGGTGATGACGCCCACCGGCAGCACGAGCGGCAGAAAGCGCCGGGCATACCGGAAGTCCTGCTGGAGCAGGGCGAGCGTCACGGCGATGTGCAGGCTGGGGAAGACATCGTAGAGCGAGCTCCACCGGTCGATGATCCAGGTGTTGAACTGGCTCGAGAGGCCGACCGCCCAGCCGCCGTCGAACATCTCGGGGAATGCCCGCCGCGGCCCCAGCGCGGGGACGAGCAGGTATCCCGCATAACCCACGGCGAAGATCGTGACGACGAGGCGGTGAAACTCCAGCGCTCGTTCGAGGGGACCGCGGAATGCCCGCACGAAGGACCAGACGACGTAGACCTCGAACGTCAGGTAGCCCGCGCTGAAGATCTCGATGAGCCAGCGGGGCGAGCTCGAGTGGAGCCAGACGCTCGGCGTCCTCCCGAGCACCAGCTCGTCGATCCGCAGCAGCGCGGAGTCCTGGAGGGGCATGCCGATCGCCGGCACCAGGGCGCGCACGGCGCTGTAGAACCAGATCGTGAACGCCACGGAGACTCCGAGCCGCAGGCGCTGCGGCGTATCGCCGGGCCTCCGCCGCAGCCAGGCCACCCCGGTGATGAGGCAGGCCGTGGCGCACAGGGCGCAGAGGAAGGTTTCCCCTCCGGCGGAGCTCCGGAGGGCCAGGCCCGCAAGGGTGAGCAGGCCGAGCG
>JAFGKN010000616.1 GCA_016928605.1 Planctomycetota bacterium
CCGGCGGCCGGCCGATGGCACGAACCTCCACACGGACTTCAAGCTCGCGACGGGTGGAGAGTACCTCGGTCTCTTTTCCCCGGAGGTCCCCCGGCGCGTGGTGATGGAGTACGCCCCCGAGTATCCGGAGCAGCGCAGGGGCTTCTCCTACGGCATCACTTCGGCGGGAACCGCCGGCTACTTCGAGAACCCGACGCCCGGCGCCGCCAACGATGAGGCGGTCGTCCTCTCGGGACTGGCCGTCGCTCCCCGCTTCAGCGCCGAGCACGGATTCTACACCGAGGCGCTGGAGCTGGAGCTCTGGACCCCCGCGCCGGGAGCCGAGATCTACTACACCCTGAACGGAAGCGAGCCCGACCCTGCCCGCTCTTCGAGGTACACCGGCCCGATACCCGTCGCCGGCAGCCCGGCGCGCGCCGCGGTGACGGTGCGCGCCGCGGCATTCCGCGACGGCCTCCTGCCCTCGCGGTCCGTCACGCGGACTTTCATCTTCGCCGAGCACGTCCGCGCTCAGCCCGCTCGCCCATCCGGTTTCCCGCTGAGCTGGGGCGCCGCGCCCGCAGCCGACTACGAGGTCGATCCCGAGATCGTCAGCGATCCCGTCTACAGCGATCGCTTCGAGGCGGCTCTCACGGCGGTGCCGACCGTCTCCATCGTCTGCGACGTCGCCCACATGTTCGGCTCGCAGGGCATCTACTCCAATCCTACCGGAGAGGGCACCGCCTGGGAGAGGCCCTGCTCAGCCGAGCTGATCTTTCCCGACGGGACCGATGGGTTCCAGGTCAACTGCGGCGTCCGCATCCAGGGAGGCGCCAGCCGGCAGCCGCAGAAGTCGCCGAAGCATTCCTTCCGCCTCCTCTTCAAGGGAGACTACGGCCCGAAGCGGCTCCAGTACCGCCTCTTCGATGACAGCCGCCTCGACAGCTTCGACACCGTCATCCTGCGGGCCGGCTTCAACAACTCCTGGATCCACTGGGACGGCTCGCAGCGGCGACGGTCGCAGTACATCCGGGACCAGTGGATGCGCGACATCCAGCTTGCCATGGGGCAGGTCTCCTCGCACGGCCGCTTCGTGCAGCTCTACGTCAACGGCCTTTACTGGGGCCTCTACAACCTTGTCGAGCGGCCCAACGCGGCCTTCGCCGCGGACTACTTCGGCGGCGAGAAGGAGGAGTACGATGCGCTCAACGCCGGGGTCTTGAAGGACGGCACATCGACCGCCTGGACGCAGTTCATGGGGATGGTGAACACCGGCGACTACGCCGGCATCGAGCAGAACCTCGACCTCGAGGCCTTCGCCGACTACATGATCATGAATCTCTACGGCGCCAACTCGGACTGGCCGGACCACAACTGGTACTCGGCGAGGCAGCGCGAGCCCGGCGCCCTCTGGCACTTCTTCAGCTGGGATGCGGAGCGGATCCTCGAGGGAGTGACCGACAACCGGACCGCGGTCGCGGACGCCAACTCGCCCGGCATCATCTTCGCGCGGCTGCGGACCCAGCCCGAGTTCCGCATGCTCTTCGCCGATCGCGCCCATCGCCATCTCACCAGCGGCGGTCCTCTCTCTCCGGCCGAAGCCGCGCGGATCTGGCAGGCGAGGGCTAACGAGATCGAGACGGCGCTCGTGGGCGAGTCGGCGCGGTGGGGAGACTATCGCCGCGACGTCCACTCCTGGTCCGGAGGTCCCTACGAGTTCTACCGGGTGGACACGCACTGGACCCCGGAGAGAAACCGCCTTCTGACGCAGATCTTCCCCCAGAGGTCCGCCGTCGCCCTCAACCAGTTCCGGACTCTCAGCCTCTATCCCGGCCTCGCGGCCCCCGAGTTCAACCAGCACGGCGGCGAGATCGCCGAGGGATTCGAGCTGGAGATCAGCGTTCCTGGAGGGACCGAGGGCCTGATCTACTACACGCTGGACGGCTCCGATCCGCGCGTCGCCGGGACCGGCGCCGTCTCTCCTGCAGCGCTCCAGTATCTCGGCCCGATCCGGCTGAGCGACTTCACCATCGCAAGGGCCCGCACGTACCTCGGCGGCCAGTGGAGCCCGCTGGCGCACGCTGCCTTCCGCGTCACGTCGAGCCTCGAAGGCCTCTGCATCTCCGAGATCATGTACCATCCGCTGGGCGGCAGCGGGTACGAGTTCATCGAGATCCACAACACGGCTGCATCGACCCTGGACCTCGGCGCGGCGGAGTTCACGAACGGAATCAGCTTCGCCTTTCCCCCCGAGAGCCCGATCCGCCCCGGAGAGCATCTCGTGCTCGCGTCGGATGCAGTGGCCTTCTCCTCCCGCTACCCGGATGTCGCGATCGCCGGCGTCTACGCGGGAAACCTCGACAACGCCGGCGAGAAGGTGACGATCAAGGACCGCAGCTCGGCGACGGTCGTCTCGGTGGAGTACGACGACGAGCGGTACTGGCCCATCGGACCGGACGGATTCGGCTTCTCCCTCGTGCTCGAGCTTCTGGACCTCGATCCCGACGATCCGGCCGCGTGGCGGGCGAGCGCCAGGATCCACGGATCTCCGGGCGAGGCCGATCCTCCGGCGGCCGCGGGCGGCGTTCTGATCCACGAGATCCTGCCATCCTGCGCTCCGCCGCTCGAGGGCGCGGTGGAGCTCTTCAACGCTTCAGGAGCCGGCGTCCATCTGGGCGGCTGGTATCTCAGCGACCGGCGGGACAGCTTCATCGATCTGATGAAGTTCCGCATCCCCGACGGGACGGAGATCGCCCCCGGAGGCTTCGCGACCTTCTACGAGCACCAGCTCCGGAGCGATCCCGACGCATCGCGCCGCATCGCGCTCGATCCGCGCGGGGGAGCGATCTACCTGACAGCCACCGACCGCCACGACATCCCCACCGGCTACATCGCCAGCGCGGAGTACACGGCCGCGGATCCCGGCATCTCATCCGGCAGCCACTTCACGAGCGCCGGAGTGGTCTTCACCACCCTCGATCGCCCCACCTTCGGCGTGGAAGATCCGGAGAGCGTCGAGGAGTTCCGCAGCGGGGGCGGCGCCCCCAACGCGATGCCCCGCGAGGCGCCCGTGGTCTTCAACGAGATCATGTACCACCCCCGCGAGGGCGAAGGAGAGGAGTTCATCGAGCTCTTCAACAACTCGGACGAGGCGATCGTCCTGTTCGACTCCTCGCTGGCGCGCTCCTGGCGTCTCTCGGGGATCCTCGACATCTACGAGAGCGACAGCTTCGCGTTCGGGCCCTGGGCCGAGATCCCGGCGCGGGGATTCCTCCTCGTCGTCCCGATCGCCCCCGACGAATTTCGCGCGCTCCATTCCGTGCCCGCCGAGGTGCCGATCCTGGGGCCCTGCGGCGGCGCCCTCGACAATGCGGGCGAGCGCGTGAAGCTGCTGCGGCCGGTGGGAGGATCCGCGGACGACGAGTTCGAGGTGGTCGACCAGGTGAGGTACAACGACCGGCCTCCCTGGCCCACCGAGCCCGACGGCGAGGGACCGTCGCTGGAGAAGGTCCACCCCGCCGAGTTCAGCGACGACCCCGCGAGCTGGGCCTCTGCGCGAGCCGCGGGCGGGACGCCGGGACGGCCCAACAGCGTCGCGCCGCCGGATGGCAACCAGCCCCCGATCGCGCGGATCCAGATCGTGCCTCCGTCGGGCACCGCCCCCCTTGCCGTCCTTCTGGACGCAGCGGCGTCCAGCGATCCCGACGGCAGCATCGTCAGCCAGGAGTGGTTCATC
>JAFGKN010000617.1 GCA_016928605.1 Planctomycetota bacterium
AGCGGCCTACGGGCACGCGCTGTACGCGCTGCACTCCAGCTCATCTTCCGTGGTGTCCTCGCCGCAGGCGCCGAACGGATCCGGCGGCGTCTCCGAGCCCAGGTAGAGATGGCCGAGGAGCCTCACGGCGTCGGAGATGTCCACCTGGCCGTCGTCGTTGACGTCCGCCGCGTCCATGCAGTCGTTGATGTTCGTGCCGAGGGACAGCGAGCCCAGGATCGCGATCGCATCGCTCATGTCCGCCGCGCCGTCGACGTTCGCGTCGCCGTTCCCCTTTGGCGTTCAGCCGCCGCTTGCCACGCAGACGACGACCTTCTCTTTCAGCAGGATCGCGGCCAGCAGCACGGTGTTTAAAAAAACCCAATCGCCATTTTCTTGACAGACTCCTTCCATGAAGTGGATGTACTTTAATCCTTGACCGTTGAGCCGTTGTTTCCCTGGCTCTTGTTCGTAGGTCTCTAACCCTTACTTTCCGGTATGCGCCGGCGCCCCGATCGCCTCCTTTTCCGACTTGCGGATGAGCGAGAGCGTCTCGAGGACGAATGCGTCGCGGCTTCCGTCGCTGACCCTCCGCTCGATCGCGTCGGCCACCGCCGCGACCTCCGGGATCGAAGCGAGCTCCGGAGTCCTCTTGAGCAGGCCGCGGAGAGCTTCGTGAGTTTCGGGATCGTCTAGCCTAAGATCCAATTCAAGGCAATATTCCTTCGCCGCCTCCTCGACCTTCCCCAGATCCTCGACGATTTTCCCCTTTAAGAGGTAGAGGTGCTCCCTTCCCGGAATCTCCTGGATCCCGACATCCGCCGCCTCGATCGCCTCCTCGCTCCTCCCCAGCTTCCAGAGGGCCCGCGCCAGCTCCTCGTGAGCGCAGGTGTTCTTCGGGAGACGCCGGAGGGCCTCCTTCGCTGCATCGGCGGCCTCTTTGTACCGGCCGAGCCGATTGAGGACCCCGGCGAGGCATCCGTACACGTTGGCCGACCCACCTCCCCCCGCCGTCAGGGCCCGGTACTCTCGCTCCGCCTCTTCATCTCGCCCCGCGCACTCGTAGGTGCGCGCAAGCTCAAACGCAAAAAAATATTTGAATCTCGGGCAGTTTTCGACGGCTTCTAGGAGAACCTCCTCCGCTTTCTGCAGCTTCCCCTGGAGGCGTAGGATGACTCCGTAGACCACCAAGTCGTAGTCCAGAACGTCGCTGATCCTGCTCGTTGAGCGGACCGCATTTTCGATCGTGCGGAGCGCTTCCTCCGGCCGGCCGTTTACCTGAAGCGCATAGGCGAGTTGAACCTTCGCGTGCCGGTCGTTGGGATAAAGGTCTATCGCCTTCCTGGCTATCTCCAGGATCTCCCGGCGCTCGTCATCCCACCGGGGGCCCCGTCGATGCCACTGGAGTTGCAACTTCGCCCAGCAGAGCTGGAACAAAGTGAAGTATGCATCGGGATAGGTCTCGAGGACCTGCTGGGCTTTCTTGATGCATTCCTCGTACCGACCCCGGAGGTACAGACCATTGCAATCGATACCGTCCCTATCCGGGCTCTCGACCCGCTCGAGCCACTCCCTGGCCTTCGCCGCCTCGCCGGCCATCCAGTAGACTCCTGTGATCCAGGCGGCGATCTCGCTCCTCGACCCTTCCGGGCTCTCGCCGTGGAGCTCGAGGAAGACCCTCTCGGCCTCCTCCTCCTGCCCCGCATGGTGCCAGGCCATGCCGAGTGCGAATCCGGCATCGGACAATTTGGGCCAAATTCCCCGCGCGGCGGCGAAGTCGGAGGTCGCGCCCAGGAATTCTCCGGTCTGGAGGCGCGCGAGACCGCAACCCATCAAGGCCTCCACCGTGAAGCCCACGTACGGCTCGGGCTCTCGGTACTGCAGGAGCTTCCTGTAAGCCTCGACAGCCTCGGGCCACGCGCGGATCTGTACGTGTCTGTAGGCGAGGAGCCAGGGCTCCTGCCAATTCGGCTCCGGCTTCCCCCCGAACCGCTCGAGCAGGGGCTCGATCTCGGTCTCTCCCAGCCTCCCCCGATCGAGGGCGATCTCGCGGGCGAGGATCGCGGCGGGCACGAAATCAGGGGCCCGCTCGAGCGCCCGCGCCGCCTCGCGGGCCGCCGACTCCTCGTCGCCCGCGAGCCGGTACAGGCGCGCCAGGTAGTACGGGGCATCGGGCCGCCCGGGCGCAGCCTCGGCGGCCTGCTCGAGCGCCCACAGGGTGTCCGCGACTCCAGCCACCCCCTTCCTGTACCTCCAGCCCCGGTAGACGTAGAGGAACTTGCTCAGTTCCTCCGAGGACCGCCCCAGGAGTTCTTGCTGGCCCGCGAAAATCTCGATCGCGGCGTCGCGGACCGTCGCGTCGTGGAGCAGCCGCACCGCATCCCGCGCCTCCTGCTCGGCGATGTACCTCTCCGCGGCCTGCCACCCCACGGCACCGAGGAGAAGGACCAGCACTGCCCCGGCCAGGAGCACGGCGCGGTTCCTGCGCAGCCGCCGAGAGAGCCTCTCGAGCCTCGACTCGGGACGCGCCTCGATCGGATCGCCGCGGACGAAGCGCCGGAGATCCTGGGCCAGCGCCTCGGCCGTTCCGTAGCGGCCCGCAGCTTCCTTCCGGAGGCACTTCAGCACGATCATCTCGAGGTCCCGCGGGATGCGCGCATCCACCTTTCTCGGCTCCACCGGATCCCGCTCGACGATCTGCGAGAGCGTGTCCTGGTAGTCCTTGCCCCGCAGGGGCGGATGGCCG
>JAFGKN010000618.1 GCA_016928605.1 Planctomycetota bacterium
ATGCGAGGGGCCGGATGGCATCGGATCTCGCGGAGTCGCGCGCGGAGGTGGAGCGGCTCTCCGCGGAGGCCGAAGCGGCGGCGGTCCGGCTCGAGCGGCTCTCTGCGAGCATCCGCGAGATCGAGGCGGAGCGGGCGGACTCGGAGCGGCTCCTCGATGCGGAGCGCCAGCGAGCGGCGCATGCGCAGGAGAGCCTCCAGGCCGCGCGCGAGGAGCGGGATGCGTGGTCCGCGCGGCTCACCGATCTCGAGGAGCGGCTGGAGGGCGCCGAGCGCCTCCGGCGGGAATCGCAGCGGCGCAGCGACGATCTCGAGAGCGAGAGAGTCCGGCTCGAGACGGAGCTTGGCCTCCTCCGCGAGTACGCGGAGGATCTCCAGCGCAAGCTGAAGGCGGAGGAGGAGCGCGTGCGTCAGGCGAAGGCCGAGCAGCGCGAGCTCTCCATCACCGAACCGGTGGGGATGGAGCCCGGCGCGGAGCGATCGCATCCGCAGTGACGGCTCTCCGCGGCGGCGGGGGAAGCGATGGCGCGGCTGACGAAGGAGTAGAGAAGCATGCTGCGGCGCAGCGCCTACCGGGCGTTTTCGGCGGGGGAGGGAGAGGCGGCGGCTCCGGTGGAGCCCGCGCCTCCTGCGGGCCGCCGCGAGTCGGTGCGGCGCTTCTTTGGCGAGCTCCGGGAAGAGATCGCGCGGCGCGCGGGCGGCGATCGCATCTCCCGCACGAGGCTCCCTCGCGCTCCGGAGCTCGAAGGGGAGAGCCCCGCCGGGGAGGCGGGCGCGGAGGAGAGCCGGCCCAGCGTGCGCGGCGAACGCTGGAGCGTCGGCTCGCAGCGGACCGGGCTCGAGGGCATCGAGTTCGTGCTCGAGACGGCTCGCGGCTCCTATCGGTTCGTGGATGCCCTCGCCGGCACGATCCTCGTCTACTTCACGGACGAGGGAGGATCGCAGCTCCGGGACGTCCTCGGCGTGCGCCGCGATCCAGCCGGCTACCGCCCGCTGCGCAAGCGGATCCTCCCCCGCCGGACGGGCTTCTCCCTCACATCGGTCCGCGCGCTCGCGGATCTCTACCTGGGGGAGGGAGGCGATGAAGAGCAGGGCTGAACGACAGAACGGCCGAGTCGGCCGGTGCTTCGAACAACGGGAACGGGAGCGGGTTCGGGATCTTTCGGCGATTGACACGCAGAGGCGGCGGCGCCTACGATGCCGCCAGGAACGAGCGTTGACGAGGTGTTGTACGGTGAGCCGATGCGGCCTCGCATCTTCTACGAACTGAGCCGCTATCTGGCGATCTCGCTCGAAGGGAGGATCCGAGGGGAAGGTGAGGAGGGCCGGATACCGGTCTTTCTCTGCCACCCTCTGGACGTCCTCGAGGAGCGCTCGCCCCAGGAGCGGGAGAAGGCGGCGGGAGTCCTCTACCTGCGCCAGATCCGCCCTTCGAGCGACTATCCGCGCGCGGGGATCGGCTGGGATCGCGGCGGCCTGCCCCCCGGAACCACGCGGCTGCGGAGGCCGGGCCTCTGGGTCAGCCTGCGCTACGCCTTCCTGGTGGTGGGAGGCACGATGGAGGAGGAGATGGGGATCCTCGAGGAGGCGCTCCGGGCGCTCCACGATCAACCGCTGCTGGATGTGCGTCGGATCCTCCGCGAGGAGATCGAGGAGATGGGCGAGCTGGCGGAGATCGAGTCGCTGCCGCTCGTCATCACCGACGAGCCGGACGTCTGGCGCGAGCTGGGCCTCGAGGAGCACCGCCTGGCGCTGAGCTTCGAGATTCGGCTGCCGCTTCCCTCGCTCGAGGAGATCGAGGCGCCCGCGATCCTGGAGCGCGACCTCCGGGTGGAGATCGAGGACGCGAGCGGTCCGGGGAGGGCGCCGTGAGCGAAGAGCGGTCCTTCCCTGCGGCCGGAGAGAGCGCGAGCGCTCCGCACGACACGGGCGGATTCCGCTGGGTCGGTCCGGGGCGGACGGGCTTTCTCTGGCCGGATGCGAGGACGGGCGAGCCGCCGTCTCGCGGCGAGCAGCCCGCGGTCGCGCGCGTCGATTCTCTGTCGCGTGCGCGGAGCCTCTGGCCGGCGGAGCGATCCGAGGACTTGCAGCTCCTCGAGGCCTTCTTCGAGGCGGGCGGCGGAGAGTGCCGCGTGCTGCGGGTGGGGAGCGAGCCGAGGGAATGGATCGGAGAGGACGGAGGACCCGGCGAGGGCACCGGCGTGCACGCTCTCATCGGCGACGAGGAGGTCGGCTGCGTCGTCTGGCCTCCCTTTCCCGCTCACCTGCGCGGGGAGATCCTCCGCGTGGCGAGGAAGTTCGCCGAGACGCTCTTCATCGCGGAGGAGCGGAGGACGGGAGCGGCGCCGCGGCCGGCGGGATCCGCGCTCGATGCAGCGGGCGCGCAGCGCAGCGGAGGCGAGGTCGACGTGCCGCTTCCCAACCTCGTCCTCCTCGCGCCGGGCGCGCCGGCCGGACGGGCCGCGGCGGAGCTCGCGGGCCGCCTCGAGGCCGGCGACTTGCAGCCGCTCCGCGCCGGGAGGGTCGAGCGCGGGGCGCTCTCGAATCGCGACGCCGGATCTCGCGGAGCGCCCGAGCGCGGGGAGCTCGACGAGCGCGCTGGCCGGAGGGGTGGAGGACCGCGCCGCGAGGCGGCCGGGGAGGATCCGATCGGCGGGATCCGCGCCTGGCGCGTCCATGCGGCGCTGCGGCGCAGCCTCGACCACGGCAGCCGGTGGGTGCTCTTCGAGCCGGACCATCCGCTCGTCCGCCGGAGGCTCGAGCGCGAGGCGAGGAGCTTCATCCACGATCTCTCGCTCGCGGGCGTTCTCGCCCCCTGGGGCGGAGACGATCTCGTCGTGCGCTGCGAGGCGGCCGGCGATCCCGGAGGTGAGCGGCGCGTGGAGCTGCGCATCCGCGTGAGTCTCGCGGGCGGGCTTGCCGGCTCGCGCAGCGCGCGGAGAGCTGGAGGTGAGCGGTAGACCGGCCGCGCTCGCGGCGGATGCCGCGGGCGCCAGCCGCGAGGAGTCACGAAACGCGAGGAGACGAAAGCGAGGTGCCTTTCATGGCCAGTGGATTCCCGTTCTGCGGCAACTTCAACTTCCTCGTCGAGATCGATGATCTCGACGGCGACGCGAGCAGCGTCGTCGGGGGCTTCAGCGAGGTCAGCGGGATCTCGAGCCGCTCCGACGTGCTGGAGCACCGGGTGGGCAGCCAGCCTCTCTCGGTGAAGATCCCGGGCCGCGTCCACTTCGGCAACATCGTCCTGCGCAAGGGAGTCACCACCTCCCCGCAGCTCTACGAGTGGCGGCGCCGCGTCGAGCAGGGAGAGCAGGATCTGCGCTCGGGCTCGATCGTGCTCCTCGACGGAGCGATGAACGAAAAGGCGCGCTGGAACTTCTACGGAGCGTGGCCGTGCCGCTACGAGGCTCCGGAGCTGGACGCGCGGGGCGATGCGATCAGCATCGAGACCCTCGAGCTCTGCGTCGAGCGCGTCGAGCGGGTGGAAGCGGCGAACCGGAGCACCTGATGGCGATGGCGCGCGGCGAGACGGCTCTGCGGTTGTCGAAGGGGCTTCGCGGTCCCGATGGAAAGTGCCACCGGGCCGCGCGGCTGCGCCCGGCCCGCGTGCGCGACGAGATCCGCGCCCTGGAGGACTTTCGCGTGCACCTCCGCCCGGAGCTCTTCCCGCTCGTCCTGCTCTCGCGGGTCATCACGCGCCTCGGGCTCCTGCGCAAGGTCGATCCCGGAAGCCTGCAGGCACTCGACCCGCAGGATCTCGACCTGCTCTGCGATGCCTATCTCCGCAGCAACGCCTATCCGGAGGATTCCCCGCGATGAACCTCGATCTGCTGCGAGGGGACTGCTTTCACCTGGAGATCGACGGCATCTCCGCGGCGGGCTTCGCGAGCTGCCGCGGGCTGGGAGGAGGCCGCGACCTGCTCGAGTACCCCGAGGGCGGCTTCGACGGCGTGCGCGTCTTCGCGGGCGCCCAGCGCGCAGGCAGCCTTCTCCTCGAGCGCGGCCTCTGCCGTGACCGCAGCCTCTGGGAGTGGTTCGAGCAGGGGGATCCGCGCGCGGGGGCGGTCGTGCTGCTCGACGCGCGTGGGCGGGAGACCGCGCGCTGGAGCTTCGACTGCGGCTGGCCGCGGCGGTGGGAGGGACCCGAGCTGAACGCCGATGCGCAGCGGGTGGCGCTCGAGCGGCTGGAGATCGTTCACGAGGGACTTCGATGGCGAGAGAGTCCGGCATCCTGATCGAGCGAGTGCGCTTCCGCTACCACAGCCGGGCGGCGTCCGCGCTCGATGCCTCGCGCCTCTCCCTGGCGGAGCTGGGGGAGTTCGTCGAGGCGGTCTGCGGCCGCTGGGAGAGGAGCGCCGCGTGGATCGAGGAGCACTTCGCAGGGCTCCGCGAGCAGCGCCCGGTCGAGGAAGCCGCTGGATCCGCGGGGGAGGCCGCTGCGCTCTGGGCGCCGCTGGAGGCCGCCGGCGCATCGCGCGGCGGCGGCTCGCGCGCGGAGGCGGCGCGCGGGACCATCTCCGCGCCTGGAGCCGCCGCGCGAGCGGAAGCTTCGAGGACAGACATCGAGAGGCGGCCGCGGGACGCCTCCGCCGCCGGAGCTGCCGCATCCCCCGCGCGCGCGGGCGGCTCGGCGGGAACGGATCTCTTCCCCGCGGGGGAGGAGGCCGCCGTCGATCTCGCGATCAGCGCCGGCGAGGCTCGCATCGCGGAGGATGTCTTCGGGCCGCTCGGGGGCTCGGACGCCGCCCGCCGCGGCGCGAGGAGGCCGGCCGGCGACATCGCGGGCCGCCCGGCGGTCGCGGGAGCCCTCTCCCCGCTCGCGCCCCCGGCAGGCCGCGAGATGCGAGGTCCCCCGCAGCGGCTGGCTGGCGGCGTGCCCCCGGCCGGCGCGGAGGCGGCGAGGACGGCGGCCGGCCCTGGCGCATCGGTTTCCTGGTTCGTCGCCGAGGATGCGGGGCCCTCCGCGATGGCGGGATCGATCGACGATGATCCGCAGCGCCGCGCGCTCGATGAGTGGAGGGCGCGCGGTTTTTGACGAGGACGACCGGCGCGCGATCGGCGCGCCTCAGGGAGAGCGATCTCGAGAGTTGAGCGAAGAAGTCCGGTTGACCAAGGCGACGATGACCCAGATGGGGAGCCTCGAGGAGATCGAGGTCCTCTGGAATCCGGAGCGCTACGCCGTGTCGCGCAGGAGCCGCCTCGCGTCGGCCGCCGGCTGGGGCTCGGCGGTCGAGAGCGCGCAGGCGCTCGTCGGCGGAGCGGAGGAGTTCACGACGGATCTCCTCCTCGACACCACCCGGAACCCCCCGGCGCGCCGCGACCTCCGTCCTCTGGTCGACCGCCTCGAGAGCTGGATGGAGCCCGCGGCGGGAGCCGCGCTGCCGGAGAAGGTCCTCTTCGCCTGGGGGAGCTTCCGCTTCCAGGGCATCCTCGTCGGCCTCGACCAGGTCTGGGTGCGCTTCGACGGCGACGGCACGCCGGTCCGCGGCTGGATCCGCGTCGTCATCCGTAGATGAGCCGCTGCCGGCGCGCGCCGAGGTCCGGGGAGGAACACGCAGGTTGAAGGAATGTCGATGCCAGTGATCAGACGCGCACCGCGGGGCGCTCCGGCCGCGCGGGGCGCTCGAGGTTAGAGGGCTTTCGCCGGCCGATGGTCCAGGAACTCACCGACTCCCGCTTCGCGCGCAGGCTGCGCTGCTCCGGCCTGGGGCCGGATCAGTCCATCTGCCGCGCCGACCTCTTCGAGGCCGTGGACCGCCCGGACCGCCTCGAGCTGGAGATCATCGGCGCCGGGGGCTCGGCGGCCGAGAGGTCCTGCGCGGGTCTGCGGCCGGGGTCGACGGCGGACCTCTTCAGCGGCGATCGGCTGCTCTTCGCGGGGCGTGTCGAGCGCTGCGGGCTCCGGCTGGGGAGCGGAGGGTGGAGGGCGCGCGCGGTGGCGTGGTCCAGCTACGAGTCGCTGCGCGGACGCTCGGCCCAGGAGACGTACTTCGAGCTGACCGACTCGGAGATCGCCGAGCGGATCGCCGCCGATCTCGACCTGCGGGCGCACGTCGAGCCGACGCGCGAGGTGCACCGGCGGCTCGAGCGCCGGGGAGACCCTCTGCGCTTTCTCCGCCGCCGCGCGCGGAGCATCGGCTACGAGCTGGCCGTGGCGGGAGGAACGCTCTACTTCTGCCGCGAGGTGCCGGCCGTCGAGCGGGCTCCTCTCCGCATCGATCCGGCGGGGGGCTGGCTGGCTCTCGACGTCGAGGAGCGCGGCGCGGCGGGCAGGGGCGGCGCGCTCGAGATGTCCGCAGCGTTTTGCCTCCGCCCGCTCCTGCCGCTCGACCTCGCGGGCTTCGGGCCCGCGTGGGACGGCAGATACCGCGTCGTCCGCGCCCGGCACCACGCAGGAACGCCGGGGGCGCGGTCGCGCATCGAGTTCCTCGAGCAGGGGACAGACTTCGCCCGCTGGAGCGGGGAGGCGGGAGCGTGATGCCGCGAAGGGATCCGGCCGAGCGGCGCGACGCTTCCCCCCGCCGGGGGGCCTGGGGGCTCTCGTTCGCCGTCGGGAGGGACGGGCGCCTCCGCACCGCGCGAGGGGACGATCTCGCCGAGACGGCGAAGCTGATCCTCGCCGTCGCACCGCGCGAGCGCCCGCTGAGGCCGGAGTTCGGCTGCCGCATCCACGCGCTCGAGTCGATCCGCACGGCGCGGGAGCGGCAGGTGGCGGCCGCTCTCGCGGAGGAGGCGCTGCACCGCTGGGCGCCGGAGCTGGGAACGCCGCGCGTCGAGGTGCTCGACGTGGAGCCGCCGCGCGTCAAGCTCTCCGTGGCCGCTGGCGCGCGCCGCGCGGAGGTCTGGATCCGCTGCCTCGGCCTGGAGGCGAGCGCG
>JAFGKN010000619.1 GCA_016928605.1 Planctomycetota bacterium
ATCTTCTCGAACACGATGGTCAGATAGGCAGTGGCGTCCACCTCCTCGTGCACCTCGACCCCCCTGATCGCGACGGGGTGCGCGGCCAAGAAACCGACCTCCTCCAGGATGTTCAGCTCTTCCAGGACGAGATCGTCCTGCACACGAACGTTGAAGACGCGCTGCTGCGCCGGGCAGGGATTCGCGAAGACGAACTCGGCGAAGTGAAGGACGACGTCGTAGACGCCGGGAACGACGGGAAAACGGTAGGAGAGGTTGGCGCTGTTCCAGCGCTCCGTCTTGTACATGGGATTGTTGCTGCCGGCGATGACTCCCTCCGTCGGGCCTGCAGCATTGCTGCCCTCGCTCGCATCGAATCCTGCATCCATTCGCCAGACTTCCATCGTATCTGGATCCACGACCTCGGGCCCTCCGGCGTTCACGCGGTACGGCGCGCCGCCACCGGTCGTGCAGCTCTGCCCCGCAGTTCCAAATGACGAGACGCCCAGGACCTCGTACCGAATCGCGAGCAGCCCAGAGGCCTCGGTGTCCACATAGCCGGTGGCTGTTGCCGGGAGCGCGGCGATCAACTGGTTGCTTCGGCGAATCTCGATTCCCGTCAGCCCGCCGTTGTCCAGGAGTGACCATGCAAGCTCCACGCCTTCCTCCGTGAGGAGACAGGTGAGATCCGACACCTCCGGCAGCGTCCCTTCCTCCACTGCGATTCCGGACAAGATCGGGAACGAACTCCCCTCCCGCCGTCTCAGGCGCACATCCAGCCGCCCGTCAGAGACCGAGGCATTCGCCAGCAGATCACCCGCTGCGAAGTCTTCACCGATGAGCGCGCGTGGGGAGACTCCGGCTCGCGCCAGCCCACCTTCGATCTCAAGGTCGAAGCTGCGTCCCTCCGCACGTTCGGGATCCACCTCACAGAACAGGATACGGACGACATAATCCCCATCGGAAACCGGGAACCAGTACTCGAGATCCCCATCAGCCCAGAGAGCCGTCCCATACAGGTCGTCGTCCTCGGTGTACTTGATATCGGTCACCCCGGAATCGGACGCTCGCGCCTGATACGTAGCCACGAGGGAGGGGACTTTGAAGGCACTGGCAGGCCCCCAGAGCCTGCCGTCACTCCCGAGGAATTCGCCCCCTCCGATGTTGATGGCGTACGGCGGCCCCTTCTGAAGAGAGACAGCATCGCTGGCAATAGCATCGCCTCCGTAGGTGGCAACGAGTCGGTACTTGACCAGTCCTTCCGGAACGTCGCCATCCATGAAGAGGACGTCGGTTGGCAGGAGTTGCTCGAGGGTCGCGAAGCCCTCCTCTCCGATCGAATTCACGCTCCGCTGGATCTCGAGGGAGTCGTAGCTCGCGATGGGGTCGATGTCCCAGGTCACCGTCGCGGTGCTCTGATCCTCCGACAGGGCGGCGGCGACATTGCTCGGGGCCTGGGGCAGATCCGCCGCGCTGATGGTGACGCTGTCAAACGTCGTGATGTTCCACTCGATCGCCGCCCGGTGCTCCATCCTCAGGAAAACCGTGATCTCATCGGCTTCGGCAACGGCGCTCACCGTCTGTTCCGCGTAGCTGATGTCCCAGGGAGTCGGCGCGACACGCTCCGCCGACCAGACAGCCGCCGCGGGATTGGTGCCCCCTGCCGGGTCGATGCCGATCTGGGTGTAGGGTCGCTGTTCGGTGGCCGCCCCCGCATTGTAGTAGCATACGGACCAGGCGGAGGCCGTGATCTCGCTGCCATCCTCGACGCAGAGACGCTGATACACCGTCCCTGACTTCGTGCCCCAGCTGGAGGCGCTGCCGAGAAAACAGCTGCCCTGGTTCGCCGAGATGCCGCCAAACCAGGAAGAGCACTGCACCCCGTCGGTTGCACCTGCTGCAACCAGCCAGCCCTGGGTACTACCGGTCTCGAAGCCGCCGTTCAGGAGAGTCTCGTTGCACTGAGCGTGCAACAGGGACCCGCCGAAGCCCACAACGAGAACAACAAGAAATGGAGACGATCTGACGGGCTGAGAGGTAGATATCATGACTCCTCCTTTCGTTTCATCGCGCTGATAGGAAGAGGGCCGCCGCCGGCCGACGCCTCATCCTGGCTCCTCCATCGGCCAAGGTACACGACACAGACCGCAGCGGCGAGCGAAAAGAGGAAGCGAGGTCCGCCCGAGGCGTGGGCCGGTACTCCTTTGCGCCCTGGGGAAGCCCGGCGGGCTCCATCGTCGTCACCACCAGCAGGACCTTCGCCTCTCAACGAGGGACCTCGCGGCACCCATCGAAGGCACGATCCTCTGTGATTCCCGGTCGCAAGGGATCCAGGCGCCCGGTCATCTTCTTGACCCGTGTCAGTGTCGACGATGGATGAGAAGAACCGATTCGGTCCGGCGCGTTTCTTCGTGTATCCTTGCGTGACGTCAGCGGACGTTCTGGACACCGCGACGCGCGCGCGGCCTCCACTGACATCCACTGGAGCCCGGCGATGAACGACAGGCCCATCGCGCGCCGTGAATCGATCCGCAGGAGCCCACCGATGAACCGGGACCGCATCGCGCACCCTGAATCGCCACAGCCGCGCGAGAGGAATCCGCGCCGGCAGATCTCGCCCCGGCAGATCCTCGCAGCGTCCTGCGCCGCCGCGATGCTGCTGGCGCTCGCGGACATCCCCGCCGCGGATCCGCTCGAGCCGCGCGCGGACCTGCAGCAGCCCGCGAAAGCTCCGCCGCCGCCGGACGGTCTCCGCTGGCGGCCCGGGCCTTGCCTCCTCCTCGACGACTTCCTCGTGGAGCGCTCCGAGAACCTCTCGAGGAAGGTGACTCCGCCGCGGCGCCATCCGGCGCCCATCGTGACGGGCGCCGGCGACGACGGGAAGGGAGACCGCTGCTTCCAGCCGTACTTCACGGTCATCAGGGATCCCGTCACGCGA
>JAFGKN010000620.1 GCA_016928605.1 Planctomycetota bacterium
CCGCCGGCTTCGTTGCACTCAGTCGACGATATTCTCCGTTATATCGCCTCCTTCGCGCGCCTTGCCGGCGAACGAAATGACTCGCTGAAACCCTACAAGCACTTATGAAATGGAGCACTTAGTACAGGGACGGCGGCTCCGAGAAGCACCTGCGGGAGATCGCGGGCGTTCTGAGAGTCAGCGGCGACATCGTCGATCGCGGTTACGTCGAAAACTGGGGGAAGCGGCTGGGACTTCGTGAGATCCGGCAGGCGATCCTTCGCCGACTCCAAAAGCAGGACTCGTGAGGCGGTGCCGGCATCTATACACCGCCGCACGCTCGATGCTCCTCACATCCGAGCTCGTCCCAGCTCGGATCGGGCCCGCAGCCAGGGAAGGGACGTGGAAGCCGGCTCGCGCCCAGAAAGAGGTAGCCGAGGATGCGCACCGGATCGCTCAGGTCGATCGCGCCCGAGTCGTCGGCGTCGGCGGACTTGGCGCAGAGCGGCGCGGGACCGCCGCGGAAGAGCGCTTCGAGGATGAAGACCGCATCGGTGATGTCGATGCCGCCGTCCTGATCGACGTCACCGCGGGTGAAGGGTACGGTCGACTGGCACTCGTCGGGCTGGCCGTCGTCATCGAGGTCGAAGCTCGGTGACGGATCGGGCGGACCGCCGGCGAGGAGCGAGAGGTGATCCCGCTCCTCGATCGCCAAGGCGACATCGGGCCAGCCGTCTCCGTTGAAATCGGCGGCAGCGACGTGCTGGGAACGATCGTGAGGATTGGAGGCGTACAGGATTGCCGGATCGTATGTCAGTGCCCTGACAAGCCCCCTGCTGCTCCTACCGTGAAAGAACGTGAGATAGGGCTGCTGAACCTCATTCAAGCAGGCCGCGATGTCTTCACGACCGTCGCCATCGACGTCGGCCACTGCGAGCGCAGCTCCTCTCAAGTATTCGAACTGCTCGAGATGGGTCTCGATCCTCTCGAAGACCAGAGCCCCGAGCTGCCGCCACAGGACCATGGTCGGGGATCTGCAGCACGTCGCGCTCTGAACAGCGGCGATATCGACGGCTCCATCGCCGTCGAAATCACCAGCCACGACATTGCCGTACGTGTGCCAGCCGCCGGGGTTGCCTCGAAAGCTGGTCACCGGCCGGAACGAGGCTTCTCCCTCGTTGCGCCAGATCTCCAGATCTTCGCTGCCGAGGAGTACAAGATCGTGCAGGCCGTCCCCAGTGAAGTCGGCGGCGGCGAGTAAACCGCAGAACCCGTCTGGTGAGTACCAGGGGAGAGACAGGAAGCCGGCGTTTCCCCGATTCAGATAGACCGCGAACGAGCGAGGAGGAGCAGCGACGAGGATCAGGTCCGGTCTTCCGTCGCCGTCGAAATCCCCGGTCGCCAGGTTCTCGATCGCCCTGTCCGACTCGACGATGGACACAACCTCCGTCGATGTATCGCTGAGGGCCTGGAGCAGATACACCCGGCTCTCGTCGTGGCGCGTCAGGGCCGCCAGCTCACACCTTGCATCCCCCGTGAAGTCGCCCGCGGCGAGTGCTTCGATGCTGTCGTGAATCGGGATCCGAAGCGCCTTGTCGAAGCTTCCATCTCCGTTTCCTCGGATCCAGAGCGAGCCCAGACGGAGGTCTATCGCTCCGTCATCGTCTACATCGTCGCTCTCGAGTACCACACTGCCATGCAGCAGCCCAAAGCCGGCATGATCCGACTCCCGGAACGAGCCGCTCCGGCCCTGCAGGAATACGCGCACCCCGCCTTCCCGCTCTCCGGTATACGTGGTTCCACTGCCATACCGCGTGGTGCTGTCCGGAAAAAGGAGAGCGATATCGAGATCGCTGTCTCCGTCGAGATCGTTCACCGACAGCGTGCCCCGGCGCAGCACCCCGTCGGCGCCCCTGGCGGGCAAAGTCGGTCGCAAGTACGGCCCCTCGACGGCGAAGAGCCACTGTCGCTCCATGCGTCCATCGCCCGGATTGCGCCAGACCTCCACTTCGCACGCTCCGTTCCTCGGATCACCATGACGCCTGTCGATGACAAGGTCCAGGTCCCCATCTCGGTCATAATCGACGACCGCGACGGATCCCTCGCCGATCCAGCAGCTGGTAGGACTATTCTCGAAATCGAAGCGGCCCTGTCCCGTGTTGAGCCGGATCTCCAGGTTGTCCAGCGAAACGTCGACGATCAGCAGGTCGTCCCGGTGATCGCCGTTGAGGTCTCGCGCGAGAATCACGTGATCTCCCAGCGTGGCCGGTGAACCCTCGTACGGCCCGTCCATGCGACCATCGCCCCGGTTCAGCAGAAAGCCGTAATGCGATGGGTCGTCCGCATATCCGGTCTCGAAGAGCAGATCAGAGTCTCCGTCGCCGTCGATGTCCAGGGGCAGAAGAAAGCGGAATCTCGACGTTTCGACGGCCGTCCGGCTGCGGAGCTCGAAGCTGCCGTCGCCCCTCCCGCCGTGGACGCGGATCTCGCGGATCGAGGACACGATGACATCGGGAATGCCATCACCGTCGAGATCGCCGGTGGCCAGTGGATCGGAGATGGAGAAGGTCGGTATTTGGGTCACGGCGCGGCCTGTGCCCCGGCGGTCAAAGAGGAGTGATACGATGACTGGCTCACCCTGAGTTCTGAAGCGCCTCTCGAGACCGTCGAGCACGCCGTCACCGTTGAGGTCCACGTGGAGGGAGACCTCAGGCAGAAAGCGCGGCGCGACCAGCCGCGGCTCGGGATGCGTATCACACTCGTCCGGAACGCCGTTCTCGTTGCAGTCCGAGCTCCGTCCGCTCGCGATGTCCTGCGTGTCGAGGACGCCGTTGCCGTTGCAGTCGGCGCTTGGCCACTGGCACTCGTCGGGTCGGCCATCACGGTCAAGATCCGCGGACGTTCTCACGAGCTCATTCACGAGCACCTCGGTCATCAAGTTTCCCGCAACGTCGTGGAAAAGGAGGATATCGGGGAGCCCATCTCCCTGGAAGTCTTCGACCATGAGGACGCCGTCGCCCGGAAGCCACTTCTTGGCGAAGGTATCATCCCCCAGATTCTGCATGTAAACCCCATACTCGGAGTGACCCGATCCGCTACCGACGAGGTCGACGTCTCCATCTCCGTCCATGTCGATCGCGATATAATCGCCATCGACCGGGGCGCCTCGAGGAACGAGCAACCTGCCGTCTTCGACCGGGATGGCTATGGGCGGGCAGCCGACGAGCCAGTAGTCGACCGTCCCGTCTCCGTCGAGATCGAGGCGAGGCATGGCTGCGGGGGACGTCGCATGACCTTGCACAACCGGGCCGGGTCGAAACGATCCATCGCCGGCATTGAGGAAGACGCAGATCTCATAGCCTCTCGAGCCGCCGGTATCTGTCAACAGGACCTCGGGAGTGCCGTCCCGGTCCAGATCCTCGAGGGTGAGCCAGACCGGAATGAGGCTCCGATCGATCCGGAAAAGAACAGGCTCCCCGAAGTCTTCCTCGCCCCGGTTCTCGATGACGGCGCATCCACAGAGCAACAGGCTCGAAATCACAAGATCGACATCACCGTCAGCGTCGATGTCTCCACCGGCGACGTTGTGAAAACCGTAGAGATTGCTGATGGGAAGCGCGAACTCGAACCTGAAACCTCCGAGATTCCTGAGGATCATCACATGGTTGTTCCTCAGCTCGAAGATGAGTACATCCTGATCGCCATCCCCGTCGATATCGACCGGCGAGATATCGGTAATCACTCCTTCGAGGGGCATCTGGTCGCGGAGCTCGAATGTCCCCGCGCCGGTGTTTTCCACGATCGACAAGGATGGTGGTCGGCCAGTCTCCCAGCACGGGACGAACAGCAAATCGTGATCGCCGTCCCCGTCGAGATCGACGGCGGTCGACCTCCCCGTGACGGGTCCGAGATTCGACAAGGCCCCCTCCGTGAACACAGAGTGCAGATTGCTCACATCGCACTCGTCGGGGACGCCGTTGATGTTGCAGTCGAGACTGGTGCCGACGAGGATGTCCTCCTCGTCCTCGACGCCGTTACGGTTGCAGTCGGCCGCGGAGAGATCCGCGGCGGTCCAGACCAGCAGGGCGAGTGCCGCTCTCCCGATCCCTCGCGTGATGCGCGTGGTCGCCATGATTGCACCTGCTGCCCAAAGGGCGTATTCCTCACACCCTGGACTCTCTCCAGTATGGACGAGGCCCGGAGCCCCCACCATGCACTGTCTTGCCCCGGAACTCCGGCTCTTGCCCCCCGAGCAGTGCATGTGGACCATGCCGCTTGGACGGAATCGACAAGAACCTTCGTATCGGGCCATGCAGGAGGTTTTGAGTCGACGCCCCTGACATCGCTCGCAGCTTGTGGCTTGCTGGAGCCTGAACACTCCTCGGGAGACTCGTCCGCGGAGTCCCGGCTCTGCCATGACCGTAACCGCCGTCGGCGCGGCGTCAACATCCAAAATCGAGCGGGCGTATTCGCGTCGCAGCTCGAGCCTGAGTGCTCGGCGCCTGAATGCGCCCGCTCCACTTCGCCGGCGGGGCGCGTCGTCGTCCGCCCGCTGAGGGGAGGCACGACGGCCGAGAGGTGCAGCGCGACCGGGCTCGAGACGAAGGCCGATGCGGGCGAAGCGCGGCAACACTAGCGAGGAGCAATGCCCGGCCGCTCGCCGGTCGACAGAGGGTCCATTCGCCTTGGTCGCGCAGTATCTTCTCGATGGACCGCACCGGAGGGGAGCCGGAAGCAGCCGGCGTCACAAGGAGACCAGCCGGCGGAGGATCGCCTCCGCCTCAGGGATCTTCTCGCGACATCCCTCGGTGAGTCGGATGCGCTCTTGGACGACGTTGGCATTCACCAGCCCGAAGCGGAGGAGCGCTGCGACGAAAGCGACGTCCTTCTCTCGCCCGGCGATGAGCTTGCTCGCGGCGCAGTCGTGGGGCTCGAGGCACAAGCCCCTGGCGAGGCGCGTGTTCGCGTTCTGGACAACGACCACCCGCTCCTTCCACCCCTGCGGGAGGGGCAGGACCGACACATCCACTCCATCCGCGTAGTAGCCGAATGTATTGTGGAAAGGACTCAGCTCGCCGATCGATCCCTGGACGATGCTCTCTAGCTCCGGTCGATTCTTGGGGGCGATGTCAGCCTCCATGGAGATGGTCAGTTCCTCCGGGGCATCGGGAAACGCACCGAGGATCGACTGGCTCCCCAGCACGTAGATCTCATCGTCTTCCGCGATGGAAGCGGATGCCCGGATGACGTGCTCAAGCTGGCTCCGGTTCATGATGACACTCCGCGAGGATCCTCATGGGCAGACGCTTCAGGTCCGTGACAGATCGCGATACACGGCGAAGCGCTCCTCGGGACTGATCAGAACGCCGAGCGGCGAGCACTGCCGCAGCTGCTGCGACTCGTCGTTCAGGATCTCCGCCTCCACCTGCTCCGGAGGCAACTCGAGGATCTTCCGCCAGGCATCCAGAAGCGGGGCTTGCCGTTTGAGGTGAGGCAGCGCCGACCAGCGATCGAGGAGGGCGAGGATCTTCGTCTTCGACCCCGCTGGATCCTGCCGAAACTTCCTGAGCGCGAGGCGGTGCAGCGCCAGGTTCCGCTCGTCGGCTTTTTCGTGACCGTGCTTCATGCCGCGAAGGTAGACGTTGATGGTGGACGCGTCAAGGCCGTCGACTCACGCGGGTGGATTCACGAGACTGCCCGCGCCGGCTGGAATCCAGCGGCACACGGACGCACCGCGCGCCGCGTCGCCTCCTGCGAACTCCGGCACAGGAGCGGTTTCCTATGGAAAACGGCTCGGCCTTGGAGTTGCCACGGCCCCTGATGGGCCTCGACGCTCGGCGGGTGAACGGTTACCCTGTCCCCTTGGGCTTACCAGGCGACTCACCCGGGGCACAGCCCTCGCATGTCAGGTCGTCGGCAGTCGAAGCGGGCCCGCAGGTGGGGAAAGGCTCCTCGGGCGCTGGGCCGCCGGGCAGGAGACCACTCACCGTGCCCCGGTGGTGCCCGCCGACGGAGAAGATCTTGACGTACACGCATCGTCCTCCTCGATGTCTCGTTGTCCTCAGTGCGCCCGCGCCATCGTCTCGGCGGCGAGCCGGAAGAGCCCGAGGTAGAGCGCGTCGCGCTCCAGGACGTCCGGCAGGCGCATCCATGCGTAGATGCACTTCCCGCCGCGCGGCTCCGATGACCGGTGCTCGATGTACGCCGCGGCGTCGCCCCAGTCGCGGCCCTGGGAGTCCCTGAGGCGCACGAGCGGAAGGTACTCATCCTCCGGCGGCAGCCCCGATCCCGAGCACGGCCTCCACCGTCGTCGTATAGCTCAACGGCCGTCAGGAACTGCCGGCGAGCTTGGCCTCGGCGTGGCCTTCCTCCGACGGATCAGACGCTTGCCCGAGGCCTCCTGCTCGCGACGAAGCTCCCGGCAGAGCTTGACGACGTCGTGGTCGAACTGGAGGGAGACGGATTCCTTCACTCGGCGAATCTCATCGAGGAGGGGGTCTTCGCGGTACTCGGGGGTATTCTGCTCTTTCTCCATGTCATGCCTCCCACAGCAGGTCGGGCGTCAAGATCTGCGGCGGAATCAATCCAAGTCGACGACAAAGGATCTGCAGGTGCGCCGTCTTGTTTGGATTCGCGAGGTGCCG
>JAFGKN010000621.1 GCA_016928605.1 Planctomycetota bacterium
GATGCGCAGCCGCGCCTCCCGGTAGGGCTCGCCCCCCTCGGGACCGGGCAGCCCGGAGGCGATGAGGACGAGGTACGTGCCGTCCGAGGAGACCTGAAGCATCTGCGCCGGGAACGGATCGCTGAAGCCGTCGACAAGGAACTCGGCCGCCGCGTTCACCGAGAGGCCGGTTCCGGCGACGCGGAGGAGATCAGATCCGAACGCCCGGACGCTCGTCACGTCAGTGCTCTGGATCGCCGGCGACTCGTAGGCGTACGCCTGCGCCAGCGTGGCCGAAGATGCAGCGGTCTCGAGACGGATGCCGTAGAGCCTCGCGCCGGAGAAGGTGCTCGCGCGCAGGCCCGAGTCGGGGACCGCGAAGCTCATCTCGCCGGAGCTCTTCAGGACGATCGTCGCAGGATCGACGGCCGCCTCCACCCCCGTGGGAGAGATGAAGCGGATGGCTAGCCCGTTTCCGCTGCTCGCCGGGAAGCCGCGCCCGTACAGGACGGCGCGATTCCCTCCGGTCAGCGCCCCGCGACTCGGCTCCACGGCTGTGACTCCCAGGTCGACCGCGTCGGAAGTGATCAGAATTCCGCCGGGAAGGAAGGCCTCCATGTCGGGGACGCCGGGCACATCCTCGACCGGGAAGAACGCCGTGGGCTGATCGGCGGTGGCGTCGGTGACGAACGAGATCTCGGAGAAGATCTGGCTGGCGCTCGCGCCAAGACGCGAGCGGAAGTAGAAGACGAAGATCTCCTCGTCGACGATGGGCTCGAGGAAGGCTGGCACGGTCGGATTGGAGAAATCGAAGCCCAGCCAGGCGACCTTGAGGCTGCCCTGCTCGTTGATCTTCACTCGGGTCTCCTCGGTGGGCAGGATGAAGAAGCCCTCGCTTCCGATCGCAGTTCCCACCTGATCCTCGCGCCGGACGGGCATCAGCTCCAGGTGCTGGGGATTGAAGAGGAGATGTAGCTGGAATGCGTTGAACTTGTAGTCGGGCGCCCCGGGAGGCGCGGTGAAGGTCGCCCGGACGGCCACGCGGACGGACTCCGTGCTTCCGGCGGCGACCTCTGCCTGATCGAGCACCACGTAGCGCCCGCGGAAGAAGAGGCTGCCGGCCTCGGCAGCGATGGCGCGGTACTCGCTGTAACCATCGAAGCGGATGCTCGCGGTCGAGATGGTCAGGGGATAGGGATCTCTGCGGACGAGGGAGAATGGATCGGTGATGGCTGGCGCGATCCGCGCTCGCAGTCTCAGAAGCTCGACCTCGCCGGTCGACTGGCGATCTCCGTCCGGATCCGGATCGGCGAGGATGCCGAGGGGGCCGATGTGAATCCTGCGCCGGCCCGTTCCGGCCTCCGTGGAGGTGAAGCCCAGGATCTCGATGGAGCTGGGGAACTCGAGGTCGAGCTCGACCCCGGAGACCCTCGCGAGGACACCCTGCGCGATGATCGGGATGTCGAAGCCATCCAGGCCGGCGCCCGCCTCCACGACACCCGTCGTGATGGCGGGATCGAAGGAGACCGCACCGCAGGTGGTCCGGTACTCGACGCCAGCGAAGGTCGCGATGTAGCTGACGTAGTACCTGCCGAACGGCTCCAGCCCGAGCGAGCCGCCGATGCCGTCGATGCGGTACTTCGTGTCGCTCGTGAGGAGCTCGACGGTATCGTCCGGGGTCTCTCCCGGCTGCGGGGGCTGATCGCCCAGGCGGTGGAAGACCTCCAGCCGCGCGAAGTCGTCGTATCCGCGCCACGGAGCCAGCCACTGCGCGCTGATGGCCGTCAGGCCCTCCCGCAGGCACGTCAGGTTGATCTTGCTGATGTCCGGCAGCACCACGTTGACGGCCGGGAAGGAGACCGGTTGGCTGGCCACGCCCCCCGGGCTCGCCGCGCAGGAGTCATCGAGGACGAATCCCTGCAGGACCCATCGATACGTGCCGGGCATGGCGCCCCCGCGGTCCCGGTCGCCCTCGTAGAGGTACTCGACGTCGGAGCCGGAAGGGAGATCTGCGTCCAGCAGGACCTCGTCAGTCGACCCCGGCAGCGAGGAGCGATAGGTGAGAGTGGCCATCAGGCGGTCGTACGCCTCTCCGTTGCGCCACTGGAACCTGAGGATGTTGGGAGACGACGGGGTCGATCGAGCCACCAGAGCAGCGCTGAGCGGCACGGGATCGAGGGTCACGCAGGGCTCAGGATCGCGCCCGCGGCAGCTGCCGCTCGGGCCTTCCACGCTGCCGATGACGCCGGCCACATCGTAGATGTCAGCGCCTCCGCTGGAGGGGAACTTGTCCTCGTACACGTAGTCGCCCGCGCCCGAGACGGTGGCTATGCGCACGCCGTTGCGGTAGACGTTGAAGCTGTCCACCTCGTGCTCCTCGAGAGTCCAGCGGATCACGTTGGAGGTCTCGCGCGGCTCGCAGGTGACGACCGGCTGGAAGATGCTCACCAGGGAGCAGCTCTCGCGGGGGGCGGTGTCGGGGATGTCGTCGGCGCTCTGACCGCTCTCCAGGGCGATCACCGTGATGGTGACCTCGCCGGTGTGATCATCCTGGATCTCGAAAGCGTTCAGACCGAAGGCGAGCGGTCCGGCGGCGATCGGATCTCCCGCCACCGTGATGACGACGCGGTCGAAGGGATAACCGCGCGGCGAGTCCCAGCTGACCAGCACCCGGTAGCTCTTCTCCAGACGCTCCAGCACGGCACACTCCATGGCCAGAAGCGGTCCGGGATCCGGCGGCGGAGGCTCGAGGATCAGCTCGAGCGGCGAGCCGACGTCGGCCACAGCCACCTCGCGGGTCACGCCTGCCTCGCTCACCTGGACGGAGTTGGTGAAGAGCTGCTCGCCGGCCTGGTTGTCCTGGAACACGATCTGGGTCTCACGGATCTCCGTCACCGCCTTGGGGCGGAAACGGAACGCGCCCAGCAGGACGTCGTCGGTCGGCGCCCCCACGGTGCCGCTCTGGTACGTCATGCGCGCGTTGGCCGTGCCCGAGCAGCCGAGGAGCTGCTTCGTCGGGCAGAGCTCGAACGTCGCCGTCCGCAGGAAGAACTCGGGGATCTCGAATCCGAGGTACTCGAGAAGCGTCTCGTCATAATCGAGAGCGAGGGAGTATCCCGCGAAGCGATCCTTCATGTCGCCGTAGACGACCACAGCGACGTCGCCGCTGGACTCCACGGTGAGCTCCGGCCGGTACCGGCTGAGCTCGGGCAGGACGACGGGGTCGACGTTCTCGCTGGCGCTCAGGATCGCCCGGAGCAGCTTGCCGTCCGCGACGAGGAGGTCGAGCGCCGTGTCGCCGTTGAAATCGCCGAGCGCCCAACCGCCCGCGGTCCCTCCGGGGAACGTGCGGGGAACCTCGAAGCCGAAGATCATGTCAGGGCTGCCGATCGCCACGTGCACGTCGCCGCTCCCTGCGATCGCGATGAGGTCCGGCGTGCCGTCCGGATCGCCGTCGAAGTTGGATGCGATCACCCGGTCGCCGGCCTGCGCGTCGATCCGCGTGGCGGCCGGAACCGGCGGGATGTCCTCGAAGAGGATGCCGCGGGCCTCATCTTCGGAGGTCGATTCCTCATCCCCGCCTCTCGGCGGCTGGCGATTCTCGTGGAAGAAGGATGCTCCGCCCTTCCAGGTGATGAGATCCATGTCACCATCACGGTCGGCGTCGAGGACCACCCAGGCGTCCGGGACGAAGGCCTCCCCCTCGGGACCGCTCAGAACGCCGGCGCGGCGGAAGCGGAAGGGATCGCTCGTCGTGGACTGGTTCCGGTAGAGGACCAGATCCTCGGCTGTCTCGGAGATGAGATCCTGCCGGCCATCGCCGTCGAGGTCCGCGAGCTCAAGGCGCGAGGACTTCTCGAAGCCCACGATGTTCCGTCCGAGCCGCTGGTAGGCGTAAGCCAGGAGCGAGCCGGGATCGCTGAGGTCGAGGTTGCTCATGTCGGGCGTCCCCTGGACCAGCTCGAGGATCGTGATGTAACCGGTGTTCTCCGGCTCCGGCTCGATCCCCTCGGCGGCCGGCTCGGGAGTGAAGACGATGTCGTCGTGGATGAGGACGAGATCGTCCCGCCCGTTCGAATCGAGGTCGGCTTTCCAGAACCCTGCGATCCGCGCGGCTGCGAAAACCAGCGGATCATCGACGGCCTGCAGCGTCCCCACGTCGGAGACCTCGTAGCGCTGGAGGATCCCCTGCTCGTCCTTCTCGAGGAGCACGAGGAGCTCCGGGATACCGTCGTCGTCCGTGTCCACGCTCACCGCGCCCTTGACGTCCCCCTCCGCCGCGATGTCCGTGTCGCGGTGGGTCCAGGCGCCCTGGTCGTTCTGGGCGAAGAAGAGCAGCCGGCGGGGCAGGACGGCCACGAACTCCGCTCCGGCCACATCCGGCTGGAAGTCCGCGGCGACGATCGCCGCGATCTCGTCGCCGGCGCGCGCGATCTCGATCTCGCGCCAACCCTCACCGCCCTGGTCGAGCCCCAGGATGTGCCCCGGCCGCACCTGGAAGCGCAGGCCGTAGGGCGCGAGCGCGACGTCCCCCGTGCTCAGGATCGCCGAGGTCCAGGTGACGGTCACCAGCTCGCCGGGCAGGAAGCTGTCATCGGTGGCGAGGCGCTGGCTCACCTGGGTAATGGAGGCGGCGGCGGTGTCGTAGAGCGTGATGCCGCCGGGATGGTATCCCGAGTGCTGCCCGCGCACGGTGATCGACCCGTCGAGGGTGCTCGCCTTGACAGCCTCGCTGAAGACCGCCGTCATCGTCGGAGCGAGCCCGACGACGCTCGACTCGTTGGGCGGGGCGTTGCTCGCGACGTAGAGGTCGCCTTCCGCCAGCGAGGATCCGCCGGTCACCGTGAACTGGAACTGCTTGTTCGAGTTCATCGACGCGCCGTTGACCGTGATGCTCTGCCGGATGAAGACGTCGACGATCTCGCCGGCCTTGAAGCGGACGTTGTCGTCGAGGAGGAAGACGAGCGTGTCCTCGCCGTCCTCTTCCTCCGAAGCGTCCTCATCGCTCTCGTCCGGGGCGCCGGCGGATGGGCTGCCCTGGCGGTACTGCTCGACGGTCTGACCGTCGAAGACCTGCTCGTGGTACGCCTTGACGATCGTGCCGCTGTACGCCCCATCGGTCTGATCTCCGGTCACGATGATGTTGCGAGAATCGGTGTTGTTCTCGTCCATCGATGTCATCGTGCTCGAGAGGCGGATCGCGATGACGGTGCGGGGATCGACGTCCCGCTGGCCGTCGCGGGGAACCGTGAACTCGACCCTCGACTGGCTATCGCAGGCCGCGAGGATGAAAGCAAGGCCGAACGTCAGCCAACGGACGTTGCTCGGGCGCATGGCGGAAAAGACCTCCAGGAGGCGGGAAGGAGTATCGTCAAAGCTGCAGGTTCTGGCGGGACCGCCGGAAGATGCCCTCCGTGGAGGCCCCGGGCGCCCCACTCGGGCCGGCCGTTCCCCTTCCGACTGGACTCTCACCGCGTTTCAGTCTCTGTAGCCGCTGAGCGAAGCTGAGCGGGGAGCCAAAAAGGCCGCGCTCTTTTCATCCGCGCCGAAAACAGCTGCCCTTGCCCGGATCTGCGGCCGCACAGCTCGGTGACCGCCTTCAAGAGGCTGGTTCTGGCCGCTTCGTCCACGCCGGGCAGGACACGGCGCCGCTCAACGCTCGCGGTGATCGCAGGGAATTGGGATCGATGTTAGCGGCCGGGGGGGAGGGAGTCAACGCGCTGGATCGAGAAAGCAACATAAGCCCATGGATCGCGCAGCGTTAAAAAAAAAGCTCCGCCTCCGGCGGCCGGCTCCGGAGAGCGGGTTTCCACGAATAGGTGCCGATCCGCCGGCCCTCAGCTCGGCCGGCGGACGAATGGCTCACAAAAAAGAGGAGCCTGGGCGCTCTTGCGAGGCTCCCAGGCCCCTCTCTCTCGTTTCCGGGCGGTCTCGATCCCCCATCCGAGACGGATGGAGCGGACGGGTCATCGAGGCGCGCCTCGAGACGATCTCGTCCGATCAGGCGTCACACGCCGTCGACCCGGCCGGGCAGTCTTCCGGACTCAGCGTCTCGTCGATGTGGCACTCGATGTCGCCTATCGGGGCGTCTCCGGCCATGAAGAGATACTGGATCACGTGAGCAGCATCCGAGATGTCCACCATATCGTCGTCGTTCGCATCCGCAGACGCGGGGCAGGGGAAGTCGGGGCCCTCGCGGAAGAGGTGGTTGATGACGTAGATCGGATCGGCGATGTCGATCTTGGCGTCGCCGTTCGCGTCGGACGTCTTGAACGAGCCCACCTGAACGGGAACGAAGCTGACCACGAGCGGCTTGGGCTGGCAGAAGCTCGCGGTGCCGCCGGAGACGGTGGCGACGTTGTTGACCGGCTGGCCGGCGCCCTTCAACCCATCCTTGAAGGTCATCAAGCCGGACACCGATCCTTCATCCGGAGTCGCTTCGGCCGCCGCGACCGCGAACTTCAGAACCGTGGCCGTGCCGACGGGCTCCAGGGTGATGTCCAGGGTGAAGCTGAGCACGATGGCGCTGACGCACCCCTCGCCCTGCGGGGGCAGCGGTCCGTTCTCACCAGGCGGATCCATGCCGGTTTCATCGTCAGGATCGTACAGGGGGTCGACGATCTGCGTCTTGTTGAAGCCGCCCACCCAGATTCCGGCCGGGTCGGTCTCCGCTGACGCCGCTATGGTGCCGGTGGTCGTCGCTTCGACCATGGTCAGGCCCGTCGCGGCGAGCGAGAGCGACCAGCCCTGGACTCTTCCTGTATCTCCCAGCTGGGAGACGATCGCCACGTAGCCCTCCGCCTGTCCCGTCTCGCCGGGAGCCGTGGCGACCTCGAGGTTCGCCTCCGGATCGGCCGGGCCGGGATCATCGGCGAGGCTGTTGTCGAAGAGAGCCTCGACCTGGTGCTTCAGCGTCTCGGAATCGAGCGACGCCTCGCCCTGGAAGATGAGGTTGATCGGAGCCTGGGAGCAGTCGAGGACGGGACAGATCTCGGTGGTGAGCAGGCCCAGCGAGGGGATGACAGTGCCTCCCATGTGAGTCACCTTGTTGTCCACCGGCTGGCCCGCGCCCGTGCATCCGTCGACGTAGGCGACGGTGGCCGCGGCGCACACCACATTGTCGGGATCCTCGATCGCGGGGACGGGCGCCTCGACGACCAGCTTGACGATCGTGGAGGGGTTCACGGGATCGAGCGTGACGTCCAGGGTGAAGGAGAGCACGATCGCGCTCACGGCGCCTGGCGTGTCCAGGCATGCGCCGACGCTTCCCACTCCGTCCGTCGTCTGGGTCTTGTTGAAGCCACCCACCCACAGTCCAGGTGGATCGTCGTCGAACTTTGCGGCTACCGTACCGGCAGTCGTCACGTCGATGATCGTACAGCCCTCGCCGATCAGAGACACCGACCACCCCTGTGCGCCCTTGTCCTCGGCCGTCAACCCGCCGGGCACCAGGATGCCGTCCACGTCGTACTGCACGACGGACTCCGCCGCCCCCGTCAAGCTCGCTGGCCCGCTCAGCGTCAAGTCAAACGTCGCTTGTGCCCCGGCCGTGCTCGAGACCAAGGCCACCGCGATGAGACACACGATGAACATGAGAGATCGATTCATTCTTCTTCTCCTCCCTGGAAGTCCTTGCTAGAACCAGAAACGACCGCCACTCCGGGACAGCTCAACCCATCTGCGTCCCTTCGGGACATGGCTCCGATGAAATCCATGATCTGGAACATCTCCCCGGAGACCTGCCGCGGCCGCGCACTCGCGGTGCTTCAGTCGAGTGCGTTCAAGCCTGAGCGGCGGTTCTCGGGAGCATTCCTACCAGATGACTCCCGCGCGCTTTCGCTAGCGCCAAAGAGCTTTCCTGCAACCCGGAAGGAAATCTCTCGCGGGACCCTTCGTATATCTGGAGAAACCGAGGGCAAACCAGACCCAACTCCAAATATACGACGCCATTGAACCACCTGGCCGCGAGAAAAGGAAGAAAAACTTTCGAGAAAAGCGCGCTGCGCCCGGCGAGGCGGCAGGGGACACATTCCAGCAGTCCCGAACAGCGGCCGAAACCGGCTGGCGCCCGCCGGCCATCGGTGGCATCCGCTGCGGCGGTGCACCGGACCGGCGTCCCGCGCTGCTCGAGCCGCGCCGGACGATCAGGTCTCGCAGGTGGTCCCCGCGACGGCGCTCGAGGTAAGCTGAGACGGCGGCGAAAGCTCTCGCTCCGAAGCCCGTAGACAGGCGCAAGTGAGAGAGGCGGAAGCGCGCCTGCTCGTTCGCAAGCCGGCCGCCGGGCCGAGCAGAAAAGCCGCCGCTCCAGAGAGACGGAAAGCCTCTCCTGTCGCCTCGCCCAACACGCGACCACGCCACGGAGAGCCGAGCCATCCGGCTCTCCGTGGCGTGTCGTCTCAACTCACGCTCCTCTTTGCCCGAAAGCGGCGGCGAGAAGCGCGTCCGTCAAGCGTCTCACCCGCAGGGGCTAATCGTCCACCGGGCAAAGGATGAGCTCGCCTGCCTCGCAGTTCAGGTTGTCCTCCGTTGGATCAGGACCCGGACCTATCCTCTCCATGGCAGCGTTGAAGCCAGGGTACGGATCGGGCAGGAGCGGGGTCCCCGGGACGAAGAGGAAGTAGAGGATCGCAAGCGCGTCCGCGATGTTGATCCGCGCGTCGTCGTTCGCATCGCACGCATCGAGGCAGGGCGGATCGAACTTGAAGATGCCCTTTCCGAAGAGGTAGCTCACCACGGCCGCGGCATCGGCGACCTCCACCGGGTCGACAAGCCTGTCGCGCCTCGAGAAGTTGCAGTCGCCGCGAAAGAAACCTCCTTCTCCGGGGCCCGGGGGCAGCGAGGTGACCTTGAAATTGATCGCGCGAACGGTGACGGGATAGGCCTGGTTTTCAACCGAGATCAGGTTGAACACCGGCACTTCGCCGCGTCCGTCGACCCCATCATCAGGAGTCATCGTGACCACCTCGTTGCAGCCGACGCTGTCGAGGATACGGACCGACAGCGTCCCCAGTTTCTGCGGCACCGGGAGCGGAGGAATCACCTGTCCCTCGAAGGGTGGAGTGGCATCCAGAAGTATCGCGAGGACCATCGAGCAGTCGTCGCCGTCGTCGGCGCTGTTGTCGGCATGGATCCCGATGAACTCGGCTCCGACGGCCTGGAGAATGGTGCCCGTGATATCGAACGTCTCCTCGACAGCCAGCTCGTCGCACTCGTACGAGTACGCGAGGGAGAGGCCTTGGATGGAAACCCGCTTGTCGGGGTCGAGGATGACGCCGTCCTTGCGAGCCGACTTGGCTCCGCCGCCCGTCAAGACAGATCCGAGCGGTGTGAGGATGGTCAGCCCCACCTCGACACTACCGCCACCAGCGGTCCCTTCAAAAGGCTCATCGACGACGGGCTCCCCTGTCTCAGGGTCGATGACGTCGACGATGAAGATGTCAGGCGGGATGACAGGCTTCTTCCTCCAGGTGATCGCGCCATCCTGAAGCACCACGCCCTCGCCGGCTCCGTAGGACAGGCCGCCGACGACGATCAGGTTCTCCTTGACGGGCTCACCTACCACTCCGTCGCAGAGGCTCAGCGGCGTGACGAGATCTGGATCCGTCGACGCGCTGGGGCAGTCGCCGCTGATGCAGGCGAAGGGAAGAGTGAGAACGTGATTGTCCACACCCACCGGGATGTTGGGCGGGAACTGCATCGGATCGATGAGGTCGATCACGATCCCGATGGCCACCCCACCCTCTGTCTCGAACGCGATGAAATCGGCCTGCTCGGCATCCGCTCCGAGGAGGTCTTCGACAGGGTCGGGCGGCACGAAGGCGATCGCCGCCGCATCGTAGCAGACGGCGACCTGGAAGCCCTCGACATCTCCCCGGACGTTCGTCATGAGGACCCGGACATCAGCTCCCGTGCTGGGATCCGCTGTCACGTCCTCGATCTCGATCGAGTCCGGCATGGGGGTGCAGGTGACGCTGCCGTTGACGAGGGTGAGGCCTTCGCCGGAAGCCTGGGACAGGCCGTCGACGACCACGATGTTGTCGAGCGCTGGACCGCCCTCCCTGGCGGCGTGGACGCCGTCCACGAAGGTGAGGGCCGTCTGGAGAGACGAGCCATCGCCCGGATCCGCGCAGCACTCCAGGATCACGTTGGCGAGCAGGATGGCCTCATCCGGCGCCGGCCCGAGGACCTCAGGTATCGTATCGTTGTCGTTCGGATTCGAGTCCATGACCACGCCGAGGACCATGAAGCCCGCCTCGGGACGCAAAACGACTGTGTCCGCGTTCGGCCCGTCCACCGGGGGAAGCAGAAGCCCCGCCGGCTGGATGTCCACACCTGCGGCGCAGCCTTCGATATCGAAGACCGCGACCAGGCCCTGAATCACATCGTCAGTGGTCAACGTCAAGGGCACGGTGACCTGTCCACCGAACTCCCCACTCACGTCCCCTAGCTGCATCGTGCTCTCACCGCGAACGACGAGCGGCAGGGCCACGAGACAGAAGGCTGGCAAAAAACCCAAAAACCTCTTTCTTCTCATTTTTCCTCCTCGAGGCAAACAGGCAGAACCTACCTTTTTCACCCTGAACATCCAGCAGGA
>JAFGKN010000622.1 GCA_016928605.1 Planctomycetota bacterium
CGATCGCCCTGCGCGTCAACGAGCTGATCTCCGGCATCAAGAGCGACCTCGCGATCAAGGTCTTCGGCCCCGACCTGGACATCCTCCGCGAGACCGCCGGCCGCATCGCCGATCGCATCGCCGGGAGCGTCCGTGGTGCCGAGGACGTGGGCGTCGAGCAGGTCGCCGGGCTCCCGCACATCGAGATCATCCCCGACCGCAGGGCCATCGCCCGCTTCGGGGTCAACGTCGATGCCATCGGCGACCTGATCGAGATCGCGGTCGGCGGCAAGGTCGCCACCACGGTCTTCGAGGACGAGAAGCGGTTCGCCGCCCTCGTCCGGTTCCCCGAGCGCTTCCGCGGGGACATCGCCGCGCTCGAGAGGCTCCTCATCCCGACGCCGGACGGCGAGATCGTGGCGCTGGGCCGGGTCGCCGAGATCCGCGAGGTGGAGGCGCCCGCGCAGATCGGCCGGGAGCAGGGCGCGAGGCGCATCGCCGTCGAGTCGAACGTGCGCGGCCGCGACCTGGGCGGCTTCATCGCCGACGTCGAGGCGGCCGTCGAGCCCATCGCCCGCGAGCTGCCTCCGGGATACCGGCTGAGCTTCGGAGGGCAGTTCGAGAACCAGCGCAGGGCGATGTTCCGCCTCGCGATCGTCGTCCCGGCCGCCGTGCTGCTCATCTTCCTCATGCTCTTCTCGGCGTTCGGATCGCTCAAGAGCTCCCTCCTCGTGATGGCGAACCTCCCCTTCGCCGTGGTCGGCGGCATCCTCACGCTCCACTTCCTCGAGATCCCCCTCAGCGTGCCGGCCTCCATCGGATTCATCGCGCTCTTCGGGATGGCGGTCCAGGACGGAACGGTCCTCGTCTCCTTCTTCGACCGCTACCGCTCCGAGGGCCTCTCCGCGCCGGCCGCCGTCCAGAAGGCGTGCAGCGTCCGCTTCCCCTCGGTGGTGATGACGACGCTGACCACGCTGCTCGGCCTCGCTCCGATGCTCCTCGCGACGGGAAGCGGCTCGGAGATCCAGGCACCGCTGGCGGCGGTCGTGCTGGGGGGGCTGACGTCCGCGCTGCTGCTGGTCCTCGTCGTGCTGCCCGCGATCTACTGCCTGGTGCACCGCGAGGGAGGGCCGGCGAGCGCGGCGAGGCGAAGGCGGCGGTGGCCGACGGCGAGGCGGAGTTAGAGGCAGAGACCGAGGCAGAGACCGAGGCAGAGACCCAGGCAGAGACCCAGGCAGAGACCGAGGCAGAGACCCAGGCAGAGACCGAGGCAGAGGCGGATACGGATGCCGCTGCCGCTGCGGATTCGGTGGCGGTGGCGCTCGCCGTGGCCGTCGCCGTGGGGGTCGCCGACGCCGAGGCGTCATCTCTGCGCCCCCGCGTCGCGGCGGTCACCGCGACCGCTGAGCGCGCGTGGCCGCCACGGCCACCGCCTCCGCCAGCCGGCATCCGCACCGGGCTCGGCAGCCGCAAGGGCAGGCGCAACGACATCCGTCAGCGACAACAAGGCCCGCATTGACGGGATATCGCATCCGTGAGATATTCCCTCCATGCCAGAGGTTCGTCTCTTCCAGGACTCTGACGGCACCTGTCCGGTCCTCGAGTTCCTCGACACGGTGCACCCGGACTGCCAGGCAAAGGCGCGCGAACGCCTGGCGCTCCTGGCTGAACGCGGACACCGGCTTCGGCGGCCGCATGCGGATCTTCTGCGGGACGGAATCTACGAGCTCGCTGGAAGTACCAGCGCATGAACTACCGAATCCTCTACTTCTTCCACGGCAGTGAAGCCGTCGTTCTCGCCCACGCGTTGACAAAGGAGCGACGGGTGCCCCCGCCGGAGATCGAGCGAGCGATCCGGCGACGCGAACTGTTTGAGACGAATCCAGAAAAGCACACGTACCAAGGAGCACACCAATGACCAAGAAGCAGACCACAACCGATGCGCTCAGGATCCTGGACGCCCGCTATGCCGCGCAAGATCCCCAGTGGGAAGAGCGAGTCAGACGCGAGCGCGAACGATTCACCATCGGCGAGCTCATCCGCGAAGCACGAGAGTCCCGAGGCTTCACCCAGGCCCACCTCGCCCGACAGGCGGGCACGACTCAGAGCGCGATCTCGCGCATCGAGGATGCCGACTACGAAGGACTCAAGGTCGAGACCCTGCGACGAATCGCGCTGGCGCTTCGCGTGCCCCTCGCCATCTCGCTCGGTGAACACCGTGTGACCATCGAACATCGCTGACGTTCACCCGAGGTGCCTCCTTCGTTTCCCGTTCGCTCCTTGCCTCTCACCATCCCTGCTTCACCGAGCAGGGACCTTTCTATTCTCTCGCAGTGTTCCCGCACCAGTGCCCGCGCCTCCGGATCCCACATTGTCCCGGTTCGTGCAGCGGCTGCGCCCCAGCACGAAGGATCGGGCCTCCCGGGCCGCGTCCAGCATGTGTCGAAGCCGGACGGTGTCATCCTCGTGCATACTGCACCTCCGCCTCTTCGACCACGCGCCGGCGGAAATAGCGGCTCAGATCCTCCGGTGTCCGCAGGTCCACCTTCCGTCCGCCAAAAAGGGGCGACAGCTCCCGCTCCAGGCGGGCCATACCGAGCAGTCCGGGGATGCGGTCCGCTTCGAACTCCACCAGCACGTCGACATCGCTGTCCGGACGAAAGTCATCCCGGAGCGCCGAACCGAAGACCGCCAGCCGCCGGATTCCATGCCCCCGACAGAAGGCCTCAAGGGGTCCGTGGGAGATTGAAATGCTTGCGTTCATCGTTCGATCTCCGTCACTTTCAGGCTCTCGATACCCCGGTCGTCCACAGCCACCGCCACCGCCTCCGCAGCGCGTCGGCGCGGCGGCATCTCAGGCCTGCGAGCTCCTCGCGAGGTCCTCGTGGTACTCCTGCAAGGATCGGATGCGGGAGCGCCCCGCCCGGCGGGCGGCGATGCCGTCCGCGGCGGCCTTCGCCGCGGAGACCGTGTGGAGGCAGGGGATCCTCTGGCGGATGGACTCCTTGCGGATGTAGGAGTCGTCCGTCACGGCCAGCTTGCCGGCGGGCGTGTTGATGACGAGCTGGATCTCGCCGTTCTTGATGGAGTCGACGATGTTGGGCCGGCCCTCGCACAGCTTGAAGATCGGCTCGGCCGCGACTCCGTGCTCCGCCAGGTAGTCCCGCGTTCCCTCCGTGGCCTTGAGGCCGAAGCCGAGCTCCTTGAACCTGCGGCAGACGTCCACGAGGAGCTGCGAGCGGTCCCGCCGGCAGACGCTGACGAGCACCGTGCCCCCGTCCGGAAGGACCTGGTTCGCGGCCTCGAGTGCCTTGTGGAAGGCGAGACCGAAGGATGGCGCCAGGCCGAGCACCTCGCCCGTCGACCGCATCTCCGGTCCGAGCTGGGGGTCGACCTCGGGGAACATCGCGAACGGAAACACGGGCTCCTTGACGCCGTAGTGAGGGACGATCCGCCCGCGGATGTCCAGCTCCGACAGCCTCTTCCCGAGCATCACCTCGGTCGCGAGCCGCGCCATCGACAGGCCGCACACCTTCGAGACGATCGGGACCGTGCGCGACGCCCGCGGGTTGGCCTCGAGGACGTAGACCCGGTCCCTGTGGATCGCGTACTGGATGTTCATCAGCCCGACGACCTCCAGCTCCCTCGCGATCCTGCGCGTGTACTCGTAGATCGTCTCGAGATGCCTTCCCGGGATCGTCGTCGGCGGGATCACGCAGGCGGAGTCCCCCGAGTGGATGCCCGCCATCTCGATGTGCTCCATCACCGCCGGCACGAAGGCGTCCACCCCGTCGGCGATGGCGTCCGCTTCCGCTTCCACGGCGTTGTCCAGGAACTTGTCGATCAGGATCGGCCGGTCCGGCGTCACGCCCACCGCGGCCGCGACGTACTCCCGCAGCATCTCCTCGTCGTGCACCACCTCCATGCCCCGCCCGCCGAGGACGTACGAGGGGCGCACCATCAGCGGATAGCCGATCCTCCGCGCGATCTCGATCGCCTGCTCGACGTTGCTGGCCATCCCCGACTCCGCCATCGGTATCCCGAGTCGGTCCATCA
The DNA here is from genome assembly GCA_016928605.1 of Planctomycetota bacterium. Taxonomy (GTDB): domain Bacteria; phylum Planctomycetota; class UBA8108; order UBA8108; family UBA8108; genus JAFGKN01. The sequence goes on from JAFGKN010000622.1 coordinate 4,036, forward strand.
TCTGCCGGAAGCGGTCGCGGTCCTCGGCGAGGTCGATCGTCTCCGTCGTCGTTCCGAGGATCTTCACGCCGGCGTCCTCCAGCTCCTTGGCGATGCTCAGCGGCGTCTGCCCTCCGAACTGCACGATGGCGCCCTCGGGCTTCTCCTTCTCGTAGATCTGCAGCACGTCCTCGACCGTGAGAGGCTCGAAGTAGAGCTTGTCGGCGGTGTCGTAGTCCGTCGAGACCGTCTCGGGATTGCAGTTGACCATGATGGTCTCGACGCCCATGTCGCGCAGCGCGAAGGCCGCGTGCACGCAGCAGTAGTCGAACTCGATACCCTGTCCGATCCGGTTGGGGCCTCCGCCGAGGATCATGACCTTGCGGCGCCGGCTCACCTCGACCGCGTCCAGGGCATTGTAGGTGGAGTAGTAGTAGGCCGCGTTCTCGACGCCGCTCACGGGCACCGGATGCCACCCCTCGACGAGGCCGATGGACTTGCGCCGCTCGCGGATCGCACTCTCCGGGATCCGCAGGATATCCGAGAGGTACTTGTCGGCGAATCCGTCCTTCTTGGCCTGCGCGAGGAGATCGGCGGGGATCTCCCCTCCCTTGTGCTCGAGCAGCTTCTCCTCGAGCTCGACCAGCTCCTTCATCTGCCGGATGAACCACGCCTTGATGTGGGTCCTCGCGTTCAGCTCGTCGATCGAGGCGCCCTTGCGGAGCGCCTCGTACATGATGAACTGCCTCTCGCTCGACGGCTCGGATAGAAGACACATCAGATCGTCCAGCGGACGGCGCCGGAAGTCCTTGGCGAAGCCGAGCCCGTACCGGCCGATCTCCAGCGAGCGGATGGCCTTCTGCAGAGCCTCCTTGTAGGTCTTGCCGATGCTCATCACCTCGCCGACGGCGCGCATCTGCGTCCCGAGCCGATCCTGCGAGCCCTTGAACTTCTCGAACGCCCAGCGCGCGAACTTGACGACGACGTAGTCGCCGGAGGGCGTGTACTTCTCGAGCGTCCCATCCCGCCAGTACGGGATCTCTTCCATGGTCAGCCCGCCGGCCAGCTTCGAAGAGACGAGCGCGATGGGGAACCCCGTCGCCTTCGAGGCGAGCGCGGACGACCGCGACGTGCGGGGGTTGATCTCGATGACGACCACCCGGCCGGTCTTCGGGTCGTGCGCGAACTGGATGTTGGTGCCGCCGATGACCTGGATAGCCTCGACGATGGCGTAAGAGAGCTTCTGCAGCTTCTGCTGCAGCTCCGCGCTGATCGTGAGCATCGGCGCCGTGCAGAAGGAATCGCCCGTGTGCACGCCCATCGCATCGACGTTCTCGATGAAGCAGACCGTGATCATCCGGTTCCTGGCGTCCCGGACGACCTCGAGCTCGAGCTCCTCCCAGCCGAGGACCGACTCCTCGACGAGGATCTGTCCGACCAGGCTGGCCGCGATGCCGCGCGCGGCGACAACCCTCAGCTCATCGACGTTGTAGACGAGGCCGCCGCCCGTCCCCCCGAGCGTGTAGGCCGGCCGGATGACGACCGGATAGCCGAGGTCGGCGGCGGCTCTCTCGGCGTCCTCCACGCTGTAGACCGCCTCGCTCCGCGGCATCTCGATCCCGAGGGAGTCCATCGTCACCTTGAAGGCCGTGCGGTCCTCTCCGCGCTCGATGGCGTCGACCTTCACCCCGATGACCTTCACGCCGTACTTGTCGAGGATGCCCTTCTTGTAGAGCTCCGAGGTCAGGTTCAGACCCGACTGGCCGCCGAGGTTGGGCAGGATGGCATCCGGCCGCTCCTTCTCGATGACCTCCGCCAGCGAATCGACCCGGAGCGGCTCGATGTAGGTCACATCCGCAAGCCCGGGGTCCGTCATGATGGTGGCGGGATTGGAGTTCACGAGGATGATCTCGTAGCCCAGGGAGCGCAGCGCCTTGCAGGCCTGCGTCCCCGAGTAATCGAACTCGCAGGCCTGGCCGATGACGATCGGCCCGGAGCCGATGATCATCACCTTGTGGATACCTTCGAGCCTCGGCATGAGCACCTCCGATCCGAAAACCCTGCGCTCCAGCGGGCGGCGGACGTTGCAGCGGTAGACAGCGTGCTATTCACTTCCCCCGGACAAGTGCGTCAAACGGCCTCGATGCAGCTCGGCGGCTTGGCCGCCACGTTGTAGGTGACGCTGACGACCCCCGGCACCTCCGCCGTGATGCGATCGCCCAGCCGCCGCAAGGTCGCGAAAGGCAGCTCCGTCGGCGTCGCTGTCACCGCATCCTCGCTCTCCCAGCACCTGACCTCGATCTGCCGGCCGAACTCTCGCCGGCTCTCCCGGATCCCCGTCACCATGTCCTCGTGGAGGATCGCGAGGTACTGGAACGCTCCGGAGCCCGCCAGCTCCTCCTCGACGATCCTCGTCGCCTTGCGCACGATCGCGACGCGCTCGCGGGTGACCTCCCCTATGACTCTGGCGGCGAGCGCCGGACCCGGGAACGGAGGCCGCTCGGCGATCGCCTCCGGCAGACCGAGAGCCCGCGCCACGGCACGCACAGCGGGCTTTCGGAGCTGGAGGATCGGCTCGAGGACCCTGTAGCCGAACGCCTCCTCGGGATCGATGCCGATCTGCTCGAAGACGTTGTGCTGCCGCTTCACGCCCGCGGCGGTCTCCTCCACGTCCGTGTAGTTGGTGCCCTGGAGCAGCACCCTGGCGCCGCTCTCCCTGACGAGGCGCGCGAAGACATCCTTGTAGAAGACCTGCGTGATCCCCTTCTCCCGCTTCTCCTCCGGGTCGGTGACTCCCTTCAGCGCCGCGAAGAAGCTCTCGCTGGCGTCGACGATCTCCACGCGGACGCCGAGCGCCTTGAACCAGCCCGCGATCTGCTCGGACTCGCCCTCGCGCATGAGGCCGTTCTCGATGAAGTAGGTCTTGAGCCGCTCGCCGATGGCCCTGTGGCCGAGCATCGTGACCACGGCGGAGTCGACCCCGCCGGAGAGGGCGTTGATCGCGAGCTCGCCCCCCACGCTATCGGCGATGGCCTCGGCCTGCGCAGCGATGAAAGCCTGCGGGTCCAGTTTGTCTAGAGTGATCTCCTCGATCGACATGCAGGGGTCCTCCCTCGGATGCCGGCTGGCGGCAGTCTTCGAAGCTCTGGATGGCGGTCTGGCAGCGAACCTTCTCGACAAGACCGGGGCGTTTGCGACCAGATACTATTCAGGCGGGCGGGAAAAAACAAGCCGGTGCTCGGCGGCCGGGACGGATCCGGATCCGACGGCCGGAGAGGCTTCCCCGGCTGCGCCCGAGCGCGGAGGCGGCGCTCTGCGCTGCTGCGGCGCCCCGCGTCCGCCGGGGCGAGGCAAGGGCCGCTGGCAGGATGGCGCGTCTGCGGTGTTGCCGGCGCCCGCGGCGGCGGATAGCATCGGCCGCGAGTCTGCAACTGGGCGGAGTGCGCTCCGGGCGCCTGCCCGACATCTTGAGGAGATCGACGACATGCCCCGCGCGCCACGCCGCCTCTGTCCGAGCCGCATCGCCCCTTCCTGCGCCGTCCAGCCTCTCGCCGCCCTCGCCTGCTGGATCTTGCTCCTCTCGCCCGCGGCCCGCGCCGCGGCGGGCGACCAGCCGCAGTGGGGAGAGCGATTCACCCGCAACATGGTCTCGGATGAGAAGGGGCTCCCCGACTCGTTCGACCCCGACTCCGGCAAGAACGTGCGATGGGCGATCGAGATCGGCACCAACACCTACTCGACCCCGGTCGTCTCCGCGGGTCGCGTCTTCATCGGGACGAACAACTCGCGCAAGCGCAATCCGCTTCTGGGCGGCGACCGCGGCGTGCTGCTCTGCCTGGACGAGACGGACGGGAGATTCATCTGGCAGCTGGCGCTCCTCAAGCGCGGCCCCTCGCCCTTCTGGGACTGGCCCATGTGCGGCATGGTCTCCCCCGCGACCGTCGAAGGCGACCGCGTCTACATGGTGACCAACCGGGGCGAGGTCGTCGCTCTCGACCTCGAGGGGATGAAGAACGGCAACGGCGGCCCCTTCGGGGACGAGCGCAGCCTTCTGGCCGCGAAGGACGGCGACCCCATCGAGCCCGGCGCGACGGACGCGGACATCCTCTGGCTCTACGACCTGACCAAGGAGGCGGGCGTACGGCAGCACGACAGCGCCCACTCGTCGATCCTCGTCCACGGCCGGTTCCTCTACGTCAACACGTCGAACGGTCTCGACGACGAGCACACGAGAGTCGTGAATCCCGAGGCTCCCAGCCTGGTCGTCTTCGACCG
>JAFGKN010000623.1 GCA_016928605.1 Planctomycetota bacterium
GAAAGTGCCGCCGACGGGGTACATCGTGCAGCGGGTCTTGTTGATCTCGAGCTGCATCCACCGCGATGTGATCTCGATGCGCTCCACAGGCGAGCCGGCAGGGATCAGGTCGGGGTGCTCGAGGACGTTGGAGGACCTCAGGTGCACCGCGTCGGTCGATCGGAGGTTGACGCGGGTGAACCGTGGCTTGTCGAGCCCCTCGAACCAGACGGGGAGGGGCGCGCTCAGGCAGCCGGCCAGCAGCAGGACGAAGCCGGTCCACGGCAGGTGTCGAGACATGTCAGCTCCTTCTCCAGAACCGGCCTCAGTTCCTCGCATCCGCTGCGCCGCAGCGCCCTCGCCTCGCGCTCTGCGAAGAGGCTGCTGCGCGGTCGGATCCGGTAAAGCTCGCCGGTCAATCCTGGTCGGACACTCTAGTCCCGGCGGCGCCGGGTGTCAATCCTCGCCGCTCGCGCGGCGGAGCCTCTCGCCGGCCGATGGCATATGCACGACACTCTGTGCAACCTGGCACTCGGCCGCCCGAATTGCGCGACGCGAGGTCGCGGTCCGCGTGAAACAGCCTATACTTCTCTGGAGCACAGACGAGAGGCGACGATACCGATCATGACTTCCGAGAATCCAGCGATCGAGACCCTGCTCGCGCAGCGCATCCTGATCCTCGACGGCGCCATGGGCACCGCCATCCAGGCTCACGGCCTCGGTGAGGACGCGTTCCGCGGCGAGCGGTTCCGCGACCACCCGCGTCCCCTGGCCGGCAACAACGACGTCCTCTCCCTGACGCAGCCCGCGCTCATCGAGAGCATCCACGCCGCCTACCTCGAGGCTGGCGCCGACATCATCAGCACCAACACGTTCAACTCGACCGCGATCTCCATGGCCGACTACGGACTCGAGGCGAGCGTCCGCGAGATCAACGCCGCAGCCGCCCGCATCGCGCGCCGCGCGGCCGACGCCGCCACCCGCCGGGATCCGAGAAGGCCGCGCTTCGTCGCCGGCTCGCTGGGGCCGACCAGCAAGACGGCGTCCATCTCTCCTGACGTCAACCAGCCCGGCTACCGGGCCGTCGACTGGGACCGGCTCGTCGATGCGTACGACGAGCAAGGGCGCGGCCTGCTCGAGGGCGGAGTCGACCTGCTGCTGCTCGAGACGGTCTTCGACACGCTGAACTGCAAGGCGGCCCTCTTCGCCCTCCGGCGCCTCCTCAAGAGGCGCCGCATCAGTGTTCCGATCATGGTCTCGGCCACGATCACCGACGCCAGCGGCAGGACGCTCTCCGGCCAGACTCCCGAGGCCTTCTGGATCTCGATCTCGCACGTCCCCCTCCTGAGCGTGGGGCTCAACTGCGCGCTCGGAGCCGCGGAGATCCGGCCCCACCTGAAGGACCTCGCACAGGTGGCCACATGCGCCGTCTCGTGCCATCCGAACGCCGGCCTGCCCAACGAGTTCGGCGAGTACGAGCAGACGCCGGCCCAGATGGCCGCCATCCTGGAGGAGTTCGCGGCTTCAGGCCTCGTGAACATCGTCGGCGGCTGCTGCGGCACCACGCCGGAGCACATCCGCGCGATCGCGTCCGCCGTGGCGCCGCATCCTCCGCGGCTCGTTCCAGGCGGAGCCCGCCGCGCCTGCTTCAGCGGCCTCGATCCCTTCGCCGTGACCCCCGAGATGAATTTCATCAACGTCGGCGAGCGGACGAACATCTCCGGCTCGCGGAAGTTCGCGCGCCTCATCCGGGAGGAGAAGCTCGACGAGGCGGTCGAGATAGCGCGCCAGCAGGTCGAGAACGGCGCGCAGATCATCGACATCAACATGGACGAGGCGCTCATCGACTCAGCCGATGTGATGCGCAGGTTCCTCCACCTCATCGCCAGCGAGCCGGACATAGCGCGCGTCCCCGTGATGATCGATTCCTCCGACTGGGAGGTGATCGAGACCGCGCTGAAGTGCATCCAGGGCAGGAGCATCGTCAACTCGATCAGCCTCAAGGAGGGCAAGGAAGAGTTCATCCGGAAGGCGGAGCTGATCCGGGAGTACGGAGCCGCCGCCGTGGTGATGGCCTTCGACGAGGTGGGCCAAGCCGTCAACTTCCAGCGCAAGTTCGAGGTCTGCGCCCGCTCGTACCGCATCCTGGTCGACGAGGTAGGCTACCGGCCGGAGGACATCATCCTCGATCCGAACATCCTGACGGTCGGCACGGGCATCGAGGAGCACAGCCGCTACGCGGTCGACTACATCGACGCGTTGCGCGCGATCAAGGAGAAGCTCCCGGGCAGCTTGACCTCCGGCGGCGTGAGCAACGTCTCGTTCTCCTTCCGCGGAAACGACGCGCTCCGCGAGGCCATCCACGCTGTCTTCCTCTATCACGCCATCCGGGCCGGCCTCGACATGGGCATCGTCAACGCCGGCCAGCTCGGCGTCTACGAGGAGGTGCCCGCTGAGCTTCGGGATCTGATCGAGGATGTCCTCTTCGACCGGCGCGACGACGCGACGGACCGGCTGATCGCGTTCGCGAGCCGGCACAAGGAGCAGAAGAAGGAGGATGCGCAAGATCAGGCCTGGCGCCGCGGAAGCGTCGAGGAGCGCCTCGAGCACGCGCTGATCCAAGGC
>JAFGKN010000098.1 GCA_016928605.1 Planctomycetota bacterium
GCAGGAAGCCTGCGGGACATGAAGAGCTTCGCCAGCGGCGGGGATCGCAAGATGCTCGACCGGGAGATCGACCGGCTGGTCGAGTTCCACCGGCGGCATACGTTTCCGATCCATTCTCTGGCGTGACGCGTTCGGCGGGCCGTCCCTTCTGCGCTGGCGGTCCTCGCCGCGCGGGCCGCTCCTGCTCCTTCGTGGACTACCGGAGGCCGCTTCTTCCTGTGGGCGAAGAGGGATGCCCCCAAGGAGGGGATGGCGTCGGCTCCTCCTCGAGGATCCGCTCCACGTCGATCCTGTAGCGCTTGATGAAACGCGAGAGCCGGTTGCGGTCCAGTCCGAGCCGGCGGGCGGCCGCCGTCCGCACTCCCTTGCTCAGCCGGAGCGCGTCAATGATGTGTTGCCGCACGACCTCGTCGTAGGTGGGAAAAGCCGCCCGGGAGGGATGGCGGGCGACGCGCAGGATCTCGGCGGGAAGATCCTCGGGCTGCACCTCGTCCGAGAGCCCCAGCGCCACGGCCTGGATGATCGCGTTCTCGAGCTGGCGGACATTCCCCGGCCACTCGTAGCCCATCAGGATCTGCAGCGCCTCTTCGGAGATCCTCTTCGGCTTCTCGCGGTCCCCGCAGAACCGCCGCAGAAACCAGTCGATCAGGATCAGGATGTCGGACTTGCGGGCGCGCAGCGGAGGCACGGGGAGCCGCAGGACGTTGATGCGGTAGTAGAGGTCCTGGCGGAACCGCCTCTCGGCGACCGCGCGGTCGATATCCAGGTTGGTGGCGCAGATGAGCCGCGCGTGCCAGGGCACCGGCTGAGTGCTCCCCAGAGGAGTCACCTCCTTCTCCTGGAGACTGCGGAGAAGCTTCACCTGGAGGTCGAGGTCGAGCTCGGCGATCTCATCGAGAAAGAGCACCCCCCTGCCCGCCGATACGAAGAGCCCCACGCGGCTTGTATCGGCGCCGGTGAACGCGCCCTTCTTGTGACCGAACAGCTCGCTCTCGAGCAGCTGCCTCGGAATGGCGCCGCAGTTGACGGCGACGAAGGGTTCCGTCCTGGAGGGGCTCGATTGATGCAGAGCGCGCGCCACCAGCTCCTTGCCGGTGCCGCTCTCGCCCAGGATCAGGACCGGGGCCGGCAGCTTGGCGAGCTTCTCGATGTTGTTCTGCAGCTCCCGCATGAGCGGATGGCGGCCGACGAGACCGTGGAAGTGATCGGGAGGAGACTCGCCGGGTTCACCTGGCCCCTTGGCACCGGCCGGCTGCTCGCTCTTGGCGCGAGATCTCGCGGCCGCGAGAACCTCGTGGATCGCCGCGCTCAGCTCCCTGGAGGAGACCGGCTTGCTCAGATACCGCGCCGCGCCGAGGCGCCCGCCGATCAGAGCGCTGTCGCTGGTGGGGAAGGCGGTCAGGATGATGACATGGATCTCGGGCCAGCTCATCTTGAGCGTGCGGGTGAAGTCGAGACCATCCATCGACGGGAGGCGGAGGTCGGTGACGACTACCTGAACGTCATATCCGCCGCCGAGGCGTTCCAGCGCCTCCTGTGCGGAGCGGGCGGTGCTGCACTCGAAGCCCTCGTCGTGGAGGCCCTGGACGAGGGCCCGCAGCGTGTCCAGCTCGTCATCCACGATCAGGATGTGAGGCCTTCTGTCTTCCGTGAAGACCGTGGACACCATGGATTCACTCCGTCCTGTCTTCCGCCCGAGACCGCCAGCTCGGCATTCTCGCTCGGAACGCGAAGGAGACTCCGGGTGACTTCGCTGTTCCGTCTCTGCCGCGTCCAGCGCAGGACGCGAGGCGCTCTCTCCAGGTTCTCGGGGATCGCACGCGCGCTGACCGATGGGTAGTGTAGTCCGCGCGAGCGCGGTCTTCAAGCCGGCCGGTCGCCGGGAGAGGGACAAGACCTTCTCGCTCGAGAGCAAGAACGCGGATAGAATCGGACTCGTTTCCGTTCACCAGCGGTGCGCTCGCACGGGGGATTCAGCGGGTAGGGATCGTATCCTTGAAGCTGTGGAGCAGCCTCTTCAGCCGCTGGTTCCCGCCAGCTACGCTCGCGCGGATCCGGCCGGGCCTCCGCATCCATCCGGCCTTTCCCCGCTTTACTGGGAGCTGCTGAGCAGATGATCGGATACAATCAGCCGCGCAGAGCGGCACTGCCGAGGAGCAGAGGGATGGACGATGACGGAAACCTGAGGAGGCTCGTTCAGAGTCTGGGGCACGACTTCAACAACCTGCTCACCGGTATCCTCGGCGCGATCTCCCTCGCGCGGCAGGACATGCCAGCCGGCAGCCCGGCCGGCGAAAAGCTGGAACAGGCACTGATCACGGCACGGCGGGCGGGCTTTCTCGCCCAGCAGCTCCTCGCGCTCGCCGGTTCCCGTCGAGCCCCGCTGGGGAATGCCGCCACAGATGTCAACGCGATCCTCCTCGAGAGCCGCGAGCTCCTCGAGGGAGCCCTTCCCTCCGCGAGCGTTCTCTCCTACGAGCTGCTTCCGGCCCTGCCGCCGGCGCGCGTGGATCCCTGGGACTTGCAGGGCATCTGCTACTGCCTCGTGAGCAACGCCGGAGACGCGCTCGATGACACTCCCGGCGTCGTCACCGTGAGCACCGGCATCGACGCGTCCCGGGTGTGGATCGAGGTGAAGGACACCGGACCCGGCATCGCGGCGGAGCACCTGCCGAAGGTCTGCGACGCTTTCTTCACGACGAGACCGAGCCGCCGGGGGCTGGGCCTCCACTTCGTGAGAACGACAGCCGAGGCCTGCGCTGGAGAGGTGCGGATCCTCTCGTCGAGCCCGGGGACTAGCGTCCGCATCTTCTTGCCGGGCGGCTGAAGGCCCGAGCGCGGCCGTTCGGGCCTCCTGGGAGCGCGGCGCTCCGGCCAGGCATCGCGAGCGAGCCGCCTGCTCGTCCGAGAGCGCGAGGCTCGAGCAACGCGAGCGTCCGCGGCCGAGCGGCTCACCAGTACGGTCCGTACCAGCCGAATCCCACCGGGGGCGGTGGATAGTAGTAGTACTCGCGGTAACGGTAGCGCTGCCGGAGGTCGCGGTGGTACGTCTCCATCATGTGATCGATCACTCGCGGATCGACGCCCCTCTCCGTGAGCTGTACGACGTCGCGGGAGTCGAGGACGAAGACCGTTCCGCTCGCGTCGATCTTCCGGATGATCTCCTCCGGCGCGACGCCCTCGCTCGACCACTGGATGATCTGCTGGGCGGTCAGGGGCTCGCGTACGATGTAGTGGCGGTGGCAGCTCGTGAGGAGCAGCAGGCTCAAGGGTATCCAGGGGCATCGCATGGGGACGACCTCTTTCGATCGCGGCCGCGAAACAGGCCCGGCAGGACCCGCTCGGAAAAACCGTCCAGGACCTGGGCAATCAGATCTCGCAGCCACCTTCCGCGGCATCCCGCCGCCGGGCACCGCAGCTCTCGCGCCGTCGGGCCGCCGGCCGCGATTCTTCCAAAGTACTGCGCGCGCAGAGGGTTGGCTGCTCCAGCTCGGCGCTAGCGGAGAGTATGCCACGGACGGCACGGATGTTCCACGTTCCCTCGTGAAGCGACGGGCAACGGCCCGCAGCTGCTGAGGCCAACAAGAATAATGATGATGAGAGAAAGGCCGGATTCGTCCCCCGTGGACTAACCCACCACGGCCCCCAAACCTGCGCGACCCTCTATTCCATCAGCAACCTTCCTCCTGCGTCTGGGGCGAGGCCCCCGGCGCGATCCCTCCCTCACCCCCTGCGGCATACCTCTCCCGAGCCCATCCTCCCGACGAACCGTACCCCGAATCCGGCCTTCTCTGCTTTCCCGCGCGCAGCCCCTTGACGGCGGCGCTCGGCGCGCCTCCCCCTCCGCGTCTGCCGCTCGGATCCACTCGCTTGGCCTCGGCCTCGAGCGAGCGGTGCGAAAGCGCCGGCCAGGTGCACGAGAATCTTCGAAATCCGGCAGAGGTCTCGGCCTTCGAGGCCTCGGAGCGTCGCAACGGAGCGGGTGTTTCGGCATCAGCTCCGCCGCGGCCGGCCGTAGGCGCCCCGGATCTCGAGCGCGCGGATCCGGAGGAGGTCCAGCAGCATCCGGATGGGGCTGAGCAGCGAGAGGCTCGACTGCTCGGACTCCGTCCAGTCGACCGGTACCTCGACCACCTCGTGCCCCATGCGCCGCGCGATGAAGAGGATCTCCACATCGAAGGCCCAGCCTTCCAGCCTCTGACAGGCGAAGATCTCGCGCGCCGCACCGCGGCGGAACATCTTGAATCCACACTGCGTGTCGTGAAAGCCGCGCAGCACGATGAGCTTGACGAGAAACCGGAAGACGGCGGCCATCACAGCTCGGTGGGGCGCTCGGCGGATGCGCTTGCCGGCGCGGCGCTGCCGGGAGGCCACGGCGACATCGGCGCCTCCCTCGATGGCGCGCAGGAGAGAGAGGGCTTCCTCGATCGGAGTCGAGAGATCGACGTCGGTGAAGAGGATGACGTCGCCCACGGCTTCCATCATGCCCCGCCGCACCGTGTGGCCCTTGCCCCGGTTCTCCTCGTTGCGGAGGCAGCGCACCCCTGCGAAGCGACCGGCGATCTGCGCCGTGGCGTCGCTCGATCCGTCATCGACGACAAGGACCTCCCAGTCCGAGAGCTCGCGATGGCAGAAGTCGAGGATCCTCTCGAGGGACCGGCCGATGCAGCTCTCCTCGTTGTATGCGGGCAGAACGATCGACACTTGCATGAGGACACTCTTCAGCGAGGGCTCGCCTCGCAGGCCGTTGCCTCCGCCTCTCGCTTCCGCCGCGCGACTCCTCCAGCGATCCCGACAGGCGGCGACAGCGGGCCTTCAGACTACACGCTCGCAACCTCGATGGGTACGGCTCCCTGCGATCTTCTCCCTCTCGGATGGCGAGCGGCCGTTGCTCGCGAGACAGGAGCGCTCCTCCTGCTCTACGCAGCTTCTAGAGCGGCGGCATCCGGAGCGGTCGACCAGCGGCCGCGCGCGCGCACAAAATCATCGGGGGTTCGTCTTGACAACTTTCTCGGACGTGGTTACGATCGCTTCGACTTCTCGGAGTCTTCTCGCTGATTGGACGAACGCTGAACGGCATGGTATTCACTCAATCCTTGAGTGAGCGGCTGACGCCCGTCCGAGAAAGATCGCCGCGAGGTCAGAAGCGAGTTCCCGGCGCAGGCCGAGAACTTCAACAGCGGGAGGGGCTGCGGCGGAGAACGGATGAACACCCCAGCCCCTATCTTTTCCTCCCGCTTCGGGGCAGCCGCGGTAGGTATGCGCGCAACCGTTCAGCAACCCTGAGCGGAGTGCGTGGCGGCGACGGGGCGGGTGGGGAGAGGCCGGGTCGCTCCGCTCGAGGAGCGCAGGGGGCTCGACGGCTCGAAAGCGCTGAACTTTTTTCCCCCGGCCACCGATATCAAGATCGTGGAGATCTCGATCGAGGTCCCTCCGCACCGCGCGATCGTGTCCGCTCGGAAGCTCTCGATCCAGGAGCGACGGCGTTTCCACGGGCGCGCGGGCCGTCACTCTTTGCCCGGAGCAGCCGATGACCTCAACGAACCCTGGGTCTCAGGACATGTTCTCGCAAGATGATGCCTCGAGCTGCCGCATCGAGACGCAGGGCGGAACCGTCTACTGGCTCTCGGCGGCGAACGAGGAGGGCATCCGCTGGATCGTCCGCGAGCACCTGCGGAGCTCCGAGACGAACACCATGATCATGCAGAAGGTGTCGCAGCAGGGCAATCTCGACCTGGGGGACAAGTTCCGCGGCCGGATCTGCAGCGACGTCGAGGTCGGCTCCCCCTTCGTGGTGGAAGTGGTCGACGGGGAAACGCGGATCCTGAGCGAGCCCGTGGTTGCCATCGAGGCGGGAACCGTCCCCGAGATGCTCTTCGGCTGATCGCGCGAGAGCGCCACCCCGCCACGTCCCCCTCCGATTCACGGCAGACAGCCGCTCACCGGCGATGCGCTCGCCTGGGCGGATCCAGCCGGCCGGGATGGTATCTTCGGCCCGACGGGAGGGCTCTCCGGCCGCTCATCCTCCGCTGCGCCGCTCGAACGGAGCGGCCTGGGGCCGGCGAGATCCGGTACTCGCCGGCTCCGCTCAGCGCCGCTGAACGGCTACCGCGGCAGGGCAAGACGCTCGACGCGGGGATCAGACCTGCGGCTGCCGCTGCTTCTGGTCGACGTGCGCCGCGGTGCGCAGCAGCAGGTCCGTGATCGACAGGCGGAACAGGAGCTGCTTGTCGAAGAGGATCGTCCCCTGCTGGAGAAAGAACGTCCCCTCTTCCTGCTCGAAGAGCTGAGTGACGATGAGGTGGGTGTACTCCAGGAGGCAGGCCCGCAGCGTGTCGCGCTCGAGCCGGCCCTCGTAGAGGAGCCGCATCACGACCTCGAGGTCGTAGAGCTTCTCCTCGCGGTAGGTCGCGACTTCATCCTCGGTGAGGAGATCGGACTCCACCAGGAGATTGGGGATGCTGCAAAGGGACTCGCGGTCGTTCCATGCCACGAGCCGCAGCGCGCCTTCCTCGATGAAGAGCTTGGCCGCAGAGTTCTGGCCGAGCACCGTCAGCACTCCGAAGAGATTGGTGTTGGCCAGGAAGCTGAGAAGGCTGGCCAGGTGGAACGCCGAGAGGTCTCCTCGCAGGACGATGGGAACGGGGTCCTGGCCGGGCATCGCGGGGAGGATGGCGGGAAAGAACCGGCTCTGGCCGATCTTGGCGCGCTCGAGGAGATTCCGCTCGAAATCGGAGCCGCTCAGCACCGGGATGCCGTATGCGTTGAGGTGGTACTGCAGGTCGAGGTTCTGGCTCTTCAGCAGCTTGTTGGCCTGCTCGGCCTGCCGGAGCTCCTGCGAGAGTCGCTCCGCCTCGACGAAGCTCTGCTCGCAGGCCTCTTTCCGGACGCGGATCTCCGCTTCCTGGTCGGCGACGCGGATGGAGAAGTCGCCCTGGAGAGCCTCGAGGCGCATCCGGATCTGCTCGTTGCTTCGCTGCATCTGCTCGATCTCGGCCTTCTGCCGGATCAGGGTCTCGCGCAGTGTCCGAGCCTCGTCCGCGGCGGCAGC
>JAFGKN010000624.1 GCA_016928605.1 Planctomycetota bacterium
CGGGCGTCAGGCGTCACGGGCGGGGTGATCCTGCCGCAGCCGGGCGCGCGCCTCCTTGAGGAGACCGCGGAGCTCGCGCTTCTTGATATGCCGCTTCGCCTCCTCGTAGCGGAACCAGCGGCGGTCGCGGACGAGCCTCTCTTCCCACGGCTCGACGGTCTCCGCGAACTCGAGGAGGTACATCACCACGCGGCAGTCGCGGTTCCACTTGTGGTCGAGGTAGCTGCCCACCGGCGTGGGCAGCAGGCGGCCCCGCACCCCCGCCTCCTCGCGGCACTCCTTGACTGCGGTCTCCTCCGGCAGCTCTCCCGGCTCGACGATGCCCTTGGGGAAGATCCAGTTGCCCTTCTGCGATGTGATGAGAAGGTACTCCCAGCCGTCGTCGCCTCGAGGGCGGTAGGGAATCGCCCCCGCCTGGATCATCAGCTCCATCGGGTCCTCGCCGCGCCTGCGGTCCTGCGGAAGCCGGAGCGTCCGCGGCGGAGGCGGCGCCTTCCCGGAGCCGAGCCGCTTTCGGTTCCGCGGGTGCATTGAACCATCGCGGCGGCCGGAGGGGCAAGAAAAGAGGGCCGCCCTGGCGGAGAGGGGAAACGCCAGCTTGGCCCTTGGTGAAAGTCTGCTGGGTCGTGCGCGCCGGCGGGCGCGACCTCGTCGGAGGGAAGAGGGGTCATGGGTCGCTCGACGCTCCGCCGACCTTGCGTATATCGGCGGGGGAGGTGGCAGGGTTGAGAGAAAAGGGATCGGCGATGGGCCGATAGACTTGCGATCCGTCCGCTTGCGCAGGGAGCCCTGCGGATCTCCACTCTCCTGCATTGAATTTGCAACTCTTTCTTTCATAATGCATTGAAGTATGCGCCGGACGATCTCCGCGCCGCGCCACCCGGACCGCGATGCGCGGGGGCGAGCGTCCGCCCAGGCCTCCTGCAGCCCGAGGCGCCCCTGGGCCCGGCGGACAGAGCCCGCGCGGTGCAGTATACTCTTCGCCTTCGCTCTCGATGCGGCGCCGCCTCGGAGAGGCTCGGGTCGCGGGCTCTCGCTCTCTCCCGCAGGCCGGGCGGGGCGGGGCCGCAGGCCGTGCGGAGATCCGGGCGAGCCGGCCGATTGAGGAAGTGCGGCCGTCCGGCGCCGGAGAATCCCGAGGATCCCATCCATGTCTGACCTTCTCGGCTCGATCTACCAGCAGGACAGCGACCCCGCGGAGACCGGGGAGTGGCTCGAGTCCCTCGAGGACCTGCTCCAGCGGGAGGGCCCCGATCGGGTCCGCTACGTGCTCGAGAGGCTCCGGGGGCGCGCGATGCGCCTCGGAGTCACGCTGCCGTTCACCGCGAACACGCTCTACATCAACACGATCCCCGCCGACGAGCAGCCGCGTTACCCGGGCAACCGGGAGATCGAGCGGCGCATCAAGAGCTTCGTCCGCTGGAAC
Organism: Planctomycetota bacterium; assembly: GCA_016928605.1. Lineage (GTDB taxonomy): Bacteria > Planctomycetota > UBA8108 > UBA8108 > UBA8108 > JAFGKN01. The sequence continues at coordinate 1,427 of JAFGKN010000624.1, forward strand.
GCCATGGCCATGGTCGTCCGCGCCAACCGCGAGGATCCGGGCATCGGCGGCCACATCTCCACCTATGCGTCCTCGGCGACCCTCTTCGAGGTGGGCTTCCATCACTTCTTCCGCGGCCCCGGCCAGGACTTCTCCGGCGACCAGGTCTTCTTCCAGGGGCACGCGGCGCCCGGCGTCTACGCCCGCGCCTTCCTGGAGGGACGGTTGACGGAGGAGCATCTGAGGAACTTCCGCCGCGAGCTGCGGCCGGGCGGGGGGCTCCCGTCCTATCCCCATCCCTGGCTGATGCCGGACTTCTGGGAGTTCCCGACCGTCTCGATGGGGCTGGGGCCGATCACCGCGATCTACCAGGCGCGCTTCAACCGCTATCTCGAGGACCGCGGGCTGAAGAAGACGGAGCACAGCCACGTCTGGTGCTTCATCGGCGACGGCGAGACCGACGAGCCCGAGACGCTGGGCGCGATCACGCTTCCCGCGCGGGAGAAGCTCGACAACCTGATCTTCGTGATCAACTGCAACCTGCAGCGCCTCGACGGCCCGGTGCGCGGCAACTCGAAGGTGATCCAGGAGCTCGAGGCCGCATTTCGCGGAGCCGGCTGGAACGTCATCAAGGTGATCTGGGGCTCCGACTGGGATCCCCTTCTCGAGAAGGATGACGACGGGGAGCTCGTGGCGCGCATGCACGAGGTCGTCGACGGCCAGTACCAGAAGTACTCGGTCGAGCCCGGCAGCTACACTCGCGAGCACTTCTTCGGCAAGTCGAAGAAGCTGCTCGAGCTGGCCGAGCATCTCTCGGACGAGCAGATCCAGAAGATGCGCCGCGGCGGGCATGACCCGGAGAAGGTCTACGCCGCGTACAAGGCGGCGGTGGAGCACGAGGGATCGCCCACGGTGATCCTCGCCAAGACGATCAAGGGCTACGGGCTGGGCGAGGCCGGCGAGGGGCGCAACGTCACGCACCAGCAGAAGAAGCTGAACGAGCAGGAGCTCCGCGAGTTCCGCACGCGGTTCGGAATCCCCATCTCGGACGAGGACATCGCGCAGACTCCCTTCTACCGCCCGAGCGAGGAGAGCCCCGAGATGCAGTACCTCCACGAGCGGCGCAAGGCGCTGGGGGGATTCGTGCCCGCGGGCATGACCCAGAAGGCCGCTCCGCTCGCGAACGTTCCGCAGGAGGAGTGCGAGGAGTTCTACCGGGGCACGCAGGACCGCCAGGTGTCGACGACCATGGCCTTCGTGAGGCTCTTCGGCCGGCTGCTCAGGAACAAGGAGATCGGCGAGCTGATCGTGCCGATCATCGCCGACGAGGCGAGGACCTTCGGCATGGAGGCGCTCTTCCGCCAGGTGGGCATCTACAGCCACTGCGGCCAGTGCTACGAGCCGGTCGAC
>JAFGKN010000625.1 GCA_016928605.1 Planctomycetota bacterium
GACAACGCCGCGACGACTCTCGAGTTCCGGTACCGCCTGGGAGGACGCCTCGTCGGCGTCGCCTACGTCGGAGAGGGCACAGACGCGCTGAACTCGATCTACTCCTTCGCCGATCCCAGTCTCGCGCGGCGCAGCCTGGGTACCTTCGACGTCCTCTCGGAGATCCAGGAGGCTGCGCGACGAGGGAAGGAGTACCTCTATCTCGGATACCATGTGAGAGGGTGCTCCTCCATGGAGTACAAGGCCGGTTTTCGACCCTTCGAGGTGCTCCGGCATGGCCGGTGGGAGGATGGAGAGGCTGTGCTGCTCGGCCCGCCGTGATGGCAAGGAGCTTGTCGGCGCCGTGATGGGAGGTTTACGTTCGAGGCTTCCAGCCCGGCTATCGGGATGGTAACTATTCGATTCTGTGGGAGTTGCGGTGGAGCGAGATCTCTGGCCAGCCTTTTGCATGAGCACATCTCCAGCAGTACGCGCTCGCGCGTGCGGGGACGGAGCGGACGGTGCCTTTCCCGGCGCCGGGAAGGTCCGATCCGGCCGCCGGTCTCCGCCCAGCGGCGCTGCAGCGGATGCGAGAGGGGCATCCGGAGGACGATGCCTCCTCTGCCTCCGCTGCGCGGCGGCGAGCGCGGGCTGCAGCGAGAAGCTCGATCCGGGGCTCGGGTCCCGCTGTGCGGCGAGCAGGCGCCCGCCGCGGATTCTTCTGGAGGGAGGATGTCATGCGAAGCAGCGCTCGTTCACCGGGGCGGCAAGTGGGTTCGTGGGCTCTGGTCCTTGTGTTCTGTCTGGCGCCGGGCGTCGCGAGAGCTCAGGAGGGCGGCCTCGAGTGCGCCGTGGACGGCCGGAGCGTCGCGCTCTCCTGGAACATCCAGTTCCTCGTCCCGATCGCGGGCTTCAGGGTCCTGCGGGACGGCGCCGAGATCGCGACGCTGGATCCGCAGGCGACGGAGTATCTGGACGAGGAGGCCCCTCTCGGTGAGCACCTCTACGAGCTCGCCGCGGAGAACCTCGATGGGAGCGTCGGCGTGGTCGCCCGCTGTGAGGTCGTCGTGGGGGACCTCGGTCTGAAGTGCGCGCTGGAGGGATCCGGCGTCCACATGGAATGGGGGCCGGTCCTCATCACCGTCGTCTTCGACCGGTTCGTCATCCGGCGCGACGGGGAGATCATCGCTTCGGTCGCGCCGAGCGTCCTGGAGTACACGGATCCCGATCCGCCGGGTGGAGTCCACCGCTACACGGTCCACGCCGAGATGGCGCCAGGCGACGAGTTCCTGGTGGGGAGCTGCTCGATCGAGGTGCCGTTCGCCGGCTTCCAGTGCACCGTGCGGCCGCCCCACGTCGTCGTCGACTGGTCGCAGGTGCCGCCGAGCTTCAGGTGCGGGGGCGAGCGCTGCCTCTTCGATTTCTACCGGGTGATCCGCAACGGAGAGATCATCGCGGAACTCCCACCTGACATCCTGCGCTACGTCGACCTCCCGGGACCGGGCCTTCACCACTACGCTGTGGTCGCGGGCTTCTTCCCACCCGACGAGACGACCGATCCGCCGCTCTACCTCATCGGAGAGTGCCGCGTGGAGATGCCGTCGAGCGAGGTGCCTCCGCCCGTCGACCTCACCTGCCGGCTGGTCTGCCCGGCCACGGACACGGGGGAGGACCCGACCGACCCTGCTGCCGGAGACGACGGCTCGCCGAGTCGGTGTGCGGTGCTCCTCAACTGGACGAACGGCGCCGATTACGATCGGATCCTCATCTACCGCAACAACATGCAGATCGCGGCGCTGCCGGGCGGCACCGAGAGCTACACGGACCCGTTGCCCTTCCTCGCGGGCCGGATCCTCTACTCGGTGATCGGCGTCATCGGAAGCCGTCGCAGCGACGCTGCGACGTGCGAGGTCGAGGTGCTGCCTCCCTGGATCCCGCCGCCGCAGGATCTCCGGTGCGCCGTCATCTCCGTCTCGGCTGAACCCGTGGACCCGGTCACCGGCATCGCGGCGGACGACGGGCTGCTTCGCGTCGCCGTCCTGATGTCGTGGGTGAACCCCGTGCGCTATGCCAGCATCATCGTCGAGCGCGACGGGGTGGCCATCGCCCGACTGCCGGGGGATGCCATGACCTACCGCGACATCGATCCTCCTGCGGGACTGCGCGTCTACGCGGTCCGGGGGGTCGCTGCGAGCGGAGCCGAGAGCCGGCGCGTGCGCTGCGAGGTGGTCGTGCCCCGGCTGCCGGTGCCGCCGGTGCGCGATCTGACCTGCGTCGCCCTGGAGTCTGATGCGGCGGACGGCGCCGCCGCGCAGCTCCGCTGGCAGCCGGGCATTGGAGGATCGGCCTATACCGCGATCGATATCTGGCGCGATGGAGCCCGGATCGCTCGGCTGCCGGGCGATGCGACGCACTACATCGATCGCGGCCTCGCCCCCGGACTCTACCTGTACGGGGTGATCGCCTGGATCGGCGAGGACCGCAGCCCTGCGGCGGAGTGCCGCGTGCTGATTCCCGGCGTGCCACCGGGGAACCTCCTCTACTTCTCGAGCGGCCGCTTCGTGGTCGATCCCGCCACCGGCGAGGCGGTGGAAGTGGAGGAGAACGCACAGGGAGGTCTCTCCTGCGTGGCGGACAACGTCGACCCGATCCAGGGCTGGTCGTTCGGAGTCTGCTTCGATCCCCGGCTCCTCTCGCTCGTGGAGGCGGATATCGCGGGCACGGCGACGGCCGGCCTCAACGACGGCGAGGGGCCCACGTTCCTCTCGATCCGGCGCTTCGATGAGGGCGTCGCGATGGCGGTCATCGTGGACGAGCTGGACCCGACCGACACCCTGCCGGCCGGCGATGAGCAGCGGCTCTTGCGCCTTCGTTTCACGGCCGGGCCGGAAGGAGAGCCAGGCGGGATCTACCCGCTCAGCTACTGCGACTCTCTCGGCGACCCGCCGGTGAGCGTCCTGTTCGTCGTCGAGGGATTCGAGGTGATTCCGCGCACCGCGACCGGCTGGGTCCGCCTGCCCCCGCTGATCCCGCCGCCGATCCTCCGGGGCGACTCGAACGGCGACGGCGCCGTCGATATCAGCGATCCGATGACGACCCTCGGCTGGCTCTTCCTCGGCTCGGAGGAGCCCGGCTGCGTCGAGCAAGCCGATGCCAACGCCAGCCGCGAGGTCAACATCGCCGATCCGATCTACACCCTCCAGTTCCTTTTTGTCGGAGGCCCTCCACCGCCCGCGCCCTATCCCGAGTGCGGAGTGGTGTCGCGGCTCTTCCTCGGTTGCCGCGAGCCGAGCTGCCCGCAGCCCGTAGCCGCGGAGGAGCTTGCGGCCCCCTGACGGGGACGGCGATCTGACTCGAGACGAAGCGGGCCCGGCGAGCACCGGGCCCGCTCTTCTGGCGCGATCTGCTCATACGCCTCGTTCGCGCGGACCTCGCGGGCCGTGCGAGGCGCGTTGTTCGACGTCGACGGGCTCAGCGCCAGAAGAAGAGCCTGCGCACATCGTGGAAGGTCACGAAGATCGCGAAGGAGATGATCAAGAAGAAGGCTATGCTGGTCGCCCACTCCTGGACGCGCACGTTCACGGGCGAACCTTTGATCTTCTCGATGGCAAGGAACAGGAGGTGTCCTCCGTCGAGAATCGGAAAGGGGAGGAGGTTGAGGATGCCGAGGTTGACGCTGATGAGCGCCATGAAGTAGACGAGCTGCACGAGGCCGAGCTGTGCGGCGCGAGTGAGTATGTCTGTGATCCCCACGGGTCCAGCGAGGTTCTTCGGAGAGACCTCCCTCCGCAACAGGCTTCGGAGCGTCAGGAACACCTGTTTCCCGAAGAAGACCGTCCGCTGAAAGCCGACTCCGAAGGACTCGAGGATCGACACCTTCACCGTCTTGGTCCGCTTCCCGATGGTCAGGCCGGGGTCAGCATGGACCTCCGCACCGATCGTGAGGCGGGCATGCCTCCGCACGCCGGCGGGGTCGATCCACGCCATCTCGAGCTCCGAGCCGGGGGCGCTCTCCGTCACCTCCTCATAGAACTGTTTCTCGTAGTCGACGACTCTCTCGCCGTTCACCTCCACGATGCGGGAGCCGGACGTGATGCCCGCCTGATCCGCCGCGCCTCCGGGTACGACGCAGGCGATCGGCGCGAACGAGCTCCACTCGACGCCGAGGTCGGCCTGGGCGTCAGGCGGAGTCCAGGAGATGGTGATCCAGCTTCCACTGCGGAGGACGCGCATCGACCGGGCAGCGGAGTCGCTCTTGACGAGCTCGCTCCTCGCCTCCTTCGGAGAGTAGACGCGCTGCTCGCCCACCGCGGCGATCACGTCCTCCTCCTCGAGTCCTGCGACGCGCAGCGGAGAGTCTTCGGAGAGTCGCCCGATGCGGGCTCCGACATCGAGCCACTGGACATCGCCTAGAAGACTCCAGAGCAGCAGATCCTTGCGCGGCACAGAGAAGGCTCGCCGCTGGCCCGACATCGTCTCGACTTCGATCTCGAGAGACTCCTCGGTAAAGCGGCCCATGAGGGCGAGGGGATGGAGGGAGCCCGCCGGCTGACCGGCGATCGAGAGGACGCGGTCACCGGTGGCGAAGACCTCCATCGCGCGGCTGCCAGGCGCGATGGCTTTGACGGTCGTTCCGGAGTAGGGCTCTCCAGGGAACGGCGAGAGGATCTGCACGCGTGAGATGGTTTCTTGGTCGTCGGACTTGCGTGGCTGGAGAGTCACCCAGAGCTCGTCAGCGCCGCGCCGCACCTGAAGGCGGAGGGGCCGATGCCCGACGTAGGTGACGGCGTTGGCGACCGCCGAGAGCAGCGGGTCCGGCGGCAGTCCGGAGAGCAGCTCACCGTTGATCTCGGCGGCCACGATCTCGTCGCCGCTGCGGAGACCTGCGAGGTACGCGGGGCTGTCGGGC
>JAFGKN010000626.1 GCA_016928605.1 Planctomycetota bacterium
CGCGTCACGATGATCTCGAGCGGATCGAGGTCCTTCCCTTCCGCCTGCGCGGCGACGGCGGCCTCCACGTGCGCCCGTCCCGGGCCGTGGCACGACTCGCAGTTGATGCCGGGCTCTGTCCAGGTCGTCCGGTACGAGTCGGTCTCGAAGTCATAGTTCCGGCTGATCTGCGAGACGTGGCACGTGTAGCACGACGTGTTGAAGGTGAGCGCGCGGTGGGTCCACTCGATCGGCGTGTCGGGGTTCTCCTGGAAGTGCCGCACCATGCTCCCCGCCGAGTCGTACCACGCCTTCTCGTGGACGTCGTAGGCGAGGGGGAGCACCTGCAGGCGGCCGCTCGGGAAGGGCGTCAGGAAGTAGAAGAGGTTCTTGCCTCCCATCGCCTGGACGATCGGGTAGCGCTGCACGCCGCCCGGGCCGCGCTCGAGGACGAAGGCGCCCGCGGCGCCGCCGCCGGCCGGCTCGCCCGGCGCGCGCGCAGCCTTCTCGGCCCCGTCCTCCTCAGCGGCAGCACCGGGCGGGCTGCCCTCCGCCGCACCGGCGCCGGGCTCGGTCTCGCCCGCTGCGGGGCCGATGACCGCCTGGTAGCTCTTGCCACCGATCTCGAGCCATGTCTCGTGCGGGGTGAGGTACTTCCGCGCGAACTCCTCCGTGTAGGGCTGCATGGCGAGGCCGTGCCAGGAGGTGGCCCACTTCTCGTAGAAGGTCTCGTGACAGTCGCGGCAGGCCACCGAGCCGAGGAAGGCTTCATCGCCGCCGGGAGGCTGCGGAGCGTGGCGGTCCGCCAGGAACCACGCGACCCCGGCGGCTCCGGCGGCTGCTGCGAGGACGATGGCGAGCTTGGCGGGTTTGCTCATCGCGCTCCGGCTCGCTGCGGCGGCCGGAGTCGCCGTATCCGCCGGATCCTTGGGACCTCCGGGCCGCGCCCGGCACTCCGCTTCCACCGCTTCGCCGGGATGCTCGGGACCCGCGCCGCGTCGGGACCCGGCGTCATCCTCGGACTCCCATCGTCATGTGAAGCTCTTCGGCCATGGCGATATCTTACCGCGAGGCCCAGCCGGAGACGAGCGGCGGAAGGCGGCGAGATCGGGACGTGGACGACCTTCGGAACGCCGTGAGACCGCTCGCCGCTCGCGCTCGTCCCCTCGGCGCTCGCGCCGTCGGCGAAGCCCCAGGCGAAGGTCAGCGGTTCCGCACCCGCTGGAGTGCTCGAGCCGGCCGCGTCGAAGGTCACCGCGAGCGGCACAAGCCTGTCGATCGAAGATCTCTCCGGTCAAGGTCGGCGGACAGGACGGCGACCCGGCATGGGCCGACGCCGGCACGGTCTGTCCATGGACGCTCTACGAGGTTGCACGGCGACCGGAGGGTGCTCGAGAAGGACTACGGCGCGATGAGGCGGTTGGGGAGGTCGATGATGTTCATGCCGCGCCTCCTCGTGCCGGGGATATCGTCGTTGACCTGGGACAGCGCATCAACGTATACGTGAGTCGTTCAAGAACCCTGGCTATGAGAACAAGATGCCAGGACGGAACGCGGAGAGGAAAAGCCGCATCCGCATGGGCGGGGACCTCCACATAATGCTCGGGATCCGCTGCGCCGAGCTCGGGGAGCGAGAACCATGACCAACAGCAGAAAGAAGGCGACGCCAAGACGCCGCCACGCGAGTCCATCCGAAGCCAAGCTCGACGAGATGATCGAGGAGGCCATCGTGGACGCCCACGATGAGTCCGAGCAGACCTTCGGCCTCTACACCATGCTCGAAGACAACCTCGCGACGCCTTTCAAGACCGAGATGCTCGGCGTCGAGGTCACGGTCGAGCGGATCGACATGACCGACGACGAGCAGATCGTCGCGGTCTGCGCCCGAGGAAAGTCTCGACAGCGTGTCCGGATTCTCGACCTGCCTTTGCCCAGCCCCCCGCCAGAGGGCGCGGACTGGATCATGGCCTTCAGGCGCTGGGCCCGGGGAGGAAGGTAGCCATGCCACGCCAGCCAGCCGCGATCGACCGAGACAAGCTGCGAGCCGCCGTCCGCAAGCTTCGGAACGAATACCTCTTCTACATGCTCGATGACGCCATCGACCTCTTGCCTCCTGCCAAGCTTTACCAGATCGCCAGGAAGTACCTCGATATCAAGAGACTGCGCCCCGACAGCGAGATCAAGTCGAAGGCGAAGCTGCTCGCGGCCGTGAAGGCCTTCGACAAGGCGAGCCGCGGCGGGGAGTACTACGAGTCGTTCATGGTCAACTCCAAGAACTACATGGAGCAGTCCACGGGCACGACGGCGTGGATCGCCGAGTACCGTCGGCTGCTCGGCCGCTGCGTGGCCGAGGAGAGAAAGACGAGCCCTGCCGATGCAAGGGAAGCCTTCGAGATACTCTTCGGGCTTCTCGACTGCATCGATGAGTGCAACGACGACGTGATCTTCTTCGCAGACGAGGGCGGTTCGTGGCAGGTCGGCGTCGACTGGGATACGGTCTTGCCCCACTGGTTCAGGGTTCTGTCAGCCACCGCTGCCCCGGAGGAGTATGCCGAACGGACTATCGCTCTGCTCGATCACCACTGCGACTATCGCTTCGACAAGATGATTGCTGTCGCCCGCAAGACCGCGACGCCAGGACAGCGAAAGGCCTTGGCTGATGCAACAGACCGGAGAAAGAGCCGCCG
>JAFGKN010000006.1 GCA_016928605.1 Planctomycetota bacterium
AGCACCTCGTCCACCGTCTCGCGGAACTCGCGATGCTTCACCCTCAGGTGCACCGGCCGGTGCGCCCTCGGCTCGCCCGTCTTGCCCAGAAGCTCCAGCGTGTGGCGCCCCGCGGCCACCAGGAGGTGCAGCGCCTCGACCTTCTCCGTCGCGTCGATCCCGTTCAGCGCGAAGCTCCGGCTCGCCGCCAGATCGACCTTCTTCTGCTCGCTCAGGCTCTTCACGCGCGCCCTCAGCGTGAAGCTCACCGCCGCGAGGCGCCGCGGCACCTGGAACTCGTACGTCGACTCGCGGTCCTCGAAGAGCTCGAAGCCCTTCGCCTCCTTCGTGCTCTTCACGCCCTCGCGGTCCGTCGTCGAGATCTCGAGCCGCACGTCCTCCAGCACCGAGAGCGTCACCGGCGCGCCGCCGAGGCTCAGCGACGGCCGCACCATCACGAGCGCCTTGCGCCGGCTGAGCAGCGCCTCGCGCTCGACGTGTATGCCCGCCGCGAGCTGGTACTGCTCCGCGCGGTGATCGAGCCACTCCAGCGTGGCGAGATCCCCCTCGGCCAGCACGATCGGCTGACGTCCCGGCCGCGTGGTGAAGGGCACCAGGATCGTGCCCGACTCGTCCGCCTCGTAGTGATGCCCCTCGAGGTAGAGGTTCGCGAGGGGGAGCTTCCGCCCCCCCTCGTCCACCACGGTGATCTCGTGGCCCGCCGTGGTGATCCGCTCCTGGTAGGAGAGCCGTCCCTTGCGCACCAGAGCGCGGCTGCTCTTGCCGCCGCCGATGAACTCGATCACGTAGAGGCCCCGGCGCGCAAGACGCGGAAACTCGAAGTGGCGCTTCACGCGCCTCAGGTCCGGCTCCCCGATCGCGTGCGCCGTCTCATCGCCCGCCACGAGACCATCGAGCCCGATGGCCGTGTCCACCTCCCGGCCCGTCTGGCGGTAGTAGTTCAGCGCGTTGAGCTCGAACACCTTCACGAGGAGCGTGTCGACTCCCTTGAGGTAGACGTCCAGCGCCACCTGCTCCTCGGGCTCGAAGTAGGTCTTGTTGGTCGGGGCGAAGTCGATGTCCACCCGCTCCTTCAGCGCGCGGTACTCCGCCGGCGTGAGGAGCGAGGAAAGCTCCTCCATATCTCCCACTCCAGCGAGGATCTTCGCCTCGGCGAAGCAGCGCTTCAGGTAGCTCTCCTCCACGTACGGCAGGTAGGGCTTGTAGCTCGAGTCCTCGCGGAGGAACTCCAGCAGGTAGTGCCGCACCAGCTCCTCGTCGACGCCCACCGGCGCGAGCCGGGTCACAGCGGTGAAATCCGCTCCGAGATCGACCCGCACCTGCCCGTCGCTGCGCTTGAGGTACTCCCGGCTGACGTAGGGCGCGCTGCGCGGCAGCTTCAGGTAGAGCTCGAAGAGCCCGCGGTCGTACACTCCCCGCGCACGGTCGTGCGCCAGCCGGTGGTAGAGCACGTGTGCCTTGAGCGAGTTGTGCGCAGGGGAAAGACGGCTGACGAATCGCCAGAGCCGCTCTAGATACGCCTCCCGCTCGGCCTCCTGGCGGTGCCAGTGGACATCGGCGCCGGGCTGGAGCCGCACCAGGTACGTCTGGATGAACTGCGGACTGTCGATGAGCTCGGGCATGCGGCGCAGGCACTCATCGAGCTGCGCGAGGAGCAGCCGGGAATGGATCGGCTGGGAGCCGAAACCACGGCTGCGCGGGTTCTTGAGGTCGGCGACCACCAGCGCGGCGAGCCCCTCGACGTCCGGCCTCTCCAGCCGCCCCAGCAGGTGGCGCAGCCGATCGGCGTCGAGTTCCATCGCCGCCACCCACTCGAGGGCCCTCGGCTCGAAGCCGTCGGTGGTGCCCCGGTGACGCTCCAGCGCGCGCCGCGTGAGCGCTTCGCGCCCGATGCGGGCGGGATCGAGCCGGGTGGGCAGCTTCGGCGTCTCGCCCAGGAGCTGGCGCTGGTGATCGAAGCTCAGGTCGAGCCGCTCCCTGAGGAACTTCAGCGCCGCGGCGTGGTCGGCCCCGTAGCGCAGCAGCGCCTGGCGGTTCTCGATCTCCACCACCCCAGGCGTCCTCTGGTGGCGCTCCACCCACAGGGCGAGCAAGCGGTCGACCTCATCGAGCCGGCCGGTGTGCTGCATGTGCAGTGCGTGGTAGTAGTAATACTCCTCGGTTCCGGGAATCAGCTCCTCGAGCGCTCCCGCGCGGTCGTCCGACAGCGCGAAGCGCTCCTCGAAACCGATCTCCCCCGCCGGGGCGGTCCGGAGGGGAAGCAGGAGGGAGAGAGAGATCACGAGGGAGAGGGGGGCGGCGGGCTTCATCGGAGGGTCTCCTCGGGAAACTCCCGCCGCGGAGCCTCGGAGGCCCCCCGGCGGGGCAACTTCGCGCATCTCGTCTATTGATCGAGCAATACCGGCGCGGAACTCCATCCCAGACCCGCTCCGGGAGAGAAAGTTCCCGCAAATCGGCCCCGCGAGACCGCCCCTGCGGCGATCGACGAGATGGATCCAGACGACCGGTTGCACCGGCTCCACGCCCCGCCGCGCGGGCGAGCCGCGATGGTCACCGCGCTTTCGCCGGCTCCGGCTCGAGCGCCTCGAGCGCGTGCGGCAGGAAGTGGATGATCTGGGCCAGCCCCTTGCCGCCGCCCGATCCCGTCCTTCTCAGGGTCTCGCGGACTCCTTCCCGGAGGATCCGCAGGTGCTCCCCGTTTCCCGTGAGCCGGGCTTCGTACGCCATGCCCTCGGCAGCCAGGCACATGCCGATGTACGTCCTCCGCGAGCTGAGCGGACAGGCCGTGTAGCGGAA
>JAFGKN010000627.1 GCA_016928605.1 Planctomycetota bacterium
AGCCGGGTCCGCCCCTGGACGCTCGCAAGTGATTAGCTCTTAAGGACTTGATCTTTGGAAACGTCCGCAAACTGTCGAAGACGGGTCTGGCGGAAGCCGAGCCTGGGCATCGTCGAGTTCGAGGGCTCGCGGGAGAACAACATACTCATGCGGAGCGTCGTCGACGGCACGGTCTTCGTGGATCCCACCGCCCCGGCCGAGCGCCGCTACAAGCTCCTCTCGACGGTCGGACCGCACCGCGGAGGACTGCGCGTCTCTGTTTCGGCGGACGGCATTCACTTCACGATGGCAGAGTCGCCGGTCGTCTCGTGGAATCCCGACAGCCAGCAGAATGCGTTCTGGGACCGGCGGGCGGGGAAGTACGTGGCCTACCTGCGGGGCTGCGCCGGCATGGGAGTGCCCCTCGAGAACCGGCTCGTCGTCCGGGTGGAGGCGGCGGACATCGAGAAACCCTGGGAAGCCGCGCCGCGGATCGTGCTGGCGACCGACGAACGCGATCCGCCGGACGTGGACTTCTACACCAGCGCGTGCGTCCAGTACCCTTGGGCCGACGACACCTACCTCATGTTTCCCGCCGCGTACCACCACTTTCCGGCCCACATGGGCAACGATGGACTGCTCGACGTGTCCTTTGCCGCCAGCAGGGACGGGATCCGCTGGGACCGTCCCGACCGCGGGCCTTACGTCTCGCTGGGGCTCGAGGGCGAGTGGGACGCGCTGTTCGCGATGATGGGAGTCGGGCTGGTTCGCGCGGGCGACCACCTCTACCAGTATTACAACGGGGTCGACCTGAGCCACGGCGGCACGCGCAACATGAGCGAGGAGGAGCGGAAGAAGTGGCGTAGATGGAGCAAGATAGGCCGTCTCGAGCAGCGGCTGGACGGCTTCGTGTCCGCCGACGCCGCCTACGAAGGCGGCTGGCTGGAAACGCCGCCTCTTCTCTTCCGGGGGTCGCGGCTCCACATCAACGTGAACACCTCATCGGCTGGGGCGGCCCGGGTCGCCCTGCTCGACGGCACAGGCCGCCCGTTTCCCGGCTTCGGCATCGCCGAGAGCGACGAGATCATGACGAATGATGTCGACCGCGTGGTCACCTGGCGCGGGAATGCCGACGTATCCGCGATGGCAGGGGCTCCCGTCATCCTCAGGTTCGAGCTGCGGTCGGCGAAGCTGTTCGCCTTCCAGTTCGGCGGCTGACGGCAGTTGCGAAGAAGTGCGCTGGCTGGCCCGGCCGCGGCGTCAGCATCATCATAGACCGCGACCTCGGTGGGGGGAGGGTGGAGGTGGGGGCAGCTCTGGTCCCGCAGCGCGCCATCCCGCGCGCTCCGGGCCTCCTCCGGCAACGCGCGCCCGGGCGAGCGCGGCACAGCGCCGCGGCGAGAAGCGGATTCTGTGCGGGCCGGCCGTCGAGTAGCATGCGGCGATAGAAACATGAAGGGAAACCTGGACACGATCGCTTTCATCACTGCTGCCATTGTCCTTCTCCTCGCCGCCGCGGCGGCGATGGCCGAACCGGCCGGGCCTATCGCAGGGAGGCCGGGCGCCGAGATGGACCGCAGCCGGACGTCCGCTGCGGCCCGCAGTCCGGCCGGCGGCGGCTGGGCGGAATCGCTCGCGGCGATGCTCGCCGAGAGAGCGGGCGAGCTTCGCGAGGGGGCAACCGGCCAGGCCTGGCTGCGTCTCGAGGCCGATCACCCGGTCCCCTGCGACTGGGCGCTCCGGGACGGCGGGATCGGTTTCCCCGCCGAGATCGCCGGCCCCGGCGCCCTGGACCTGCTCCGCCGGATGGCCGCGCGAGCGCTGGAAGGAGCCGGCGAGGAGGGCGGGGCGCCTGCCCTCGACGCGGCGGCGGCGTGATCTACACGCGGTGGGAATACGCCGATCGGGGGCAGATCTACGTCCAGGGCCTCTTCCGCATGCGGCCCGACGGGAGCGGGCAGATGGCGCTCTACGGGAACAACTCGTGGTTCCCGACGTCGATCCTCCACGCGCGAGGGATCCCCGGCACCACGAAGGTCGTCGCCACCCTCTCGGGGCATCACACCCTCCAGATGGGAAAGCTCGCGATCATCGATGCCGGCCGGGGAACGGAGGAGGACGCGGGCGTGGAGCTGATCGCGCCGGTGCGGCGCGCGCGCGCCGTCCGGGTCGACGCGTACGGCCAGGATGGCGAGCTCTTCCAGTACCCCTATCCGCTCTCGGAGGATGCGTTCCTCGTCGCGCACTCCCCCTTCGGCCTGTCGCGCCAGCCGCTGCGCTTCGGCATCTACCTCATGACGCGCGACGGCGCCCGCGAGCTCCTCGCCGCGGACCCGGAGATCTCCTGCTCGCAGCCGGTTCCCCTCGCGCCGCGGCGCAGGCCGCCGGTGCCGGGGACCGCCGTGGACCGCCGCGGCTCGACCGGAGTCTGCTTCGTGCAGGACGTCCACGTGGGCCCCGGGCTTGCCGGCGTGCCCCGGGGCGCGGTGAAGAAGATCCGCGTGATCGCGCTCGAGTACCGCGCGGCCGCCATCCGGCACAACTTCAACCTCGGCCCCGGCGGCGATTCGGAGGTCAGCACTCCTGTGGCCATCGGCAACGGCTCGTGGGACGTGAAGAGGGTCCTCGGCGAGGCGAGCGTCCACGAGGACGGATCCGCCCTCTTCGAGGTGCCGGCGCGCACTCCGGTCTACCTCCATCCCCTCGACGAGCGGGGCCGCGCTCTGCAGACCATGCGGAGCTGGCTGACCCTTCAGCCGGGCGAGACCGTCTCCTGCGTCGGATGCCACGAGGAGAAGGCGCAGGCGCCGCCGGTCCGCCGCCTCGCCCTGGCGCTCGGATCGCCTCCCCAGCGGCTCGATGCAGGGGCGCGCGGATTCAGCTTCGCGCGGGACGTCCAGCCCATCCTCGACCGCCGCTGCGTCTCCTGCCACCGGCGCGGCGCGGCGGAGACCTTCAGCCTGGAAGGAGACGCGA
>JAFGKN010000628.1 GCA_016928605.1 Planctomycetota bacterium
CAGGCGCGATTCGAGCACCCACTTCGCCGACCGGGTCGGCGCGGCGATCGAGGCCAAGCAGAGCATCCTCGTCGTGGGGCTCGATCCGATCCTCGAGAGGATGCCGGATGCCGTGCGCCGCCCGGGCGATGCCCCTCCGGCCGGCCCGGGCTGGACGGAGCAGGCGGCGCGATCGGTGCTCGCGTTCGCCGAAGGCGTCGTCGATGCGGTGAAGGAGACGGCGGTGGCGCTCAAGCCCAACACCGCATTCTTCGAGCGGTTTGGCGCCGCGGGCTGGCAGTGCCTGCTGCAGGTGTGCGGGTTGGCCCGCTCGGCCGGCCTGCAGGTCATCGTGGACGCCAAGCGGGGCGATATCGGCCACACCGCCGAGGCGTACGCCGATGCGTTGCTCGGCTCGGAGCCAGGGACGGTCGGTCCGGTGACCGACGCCGTGACGCTGAATCCGTGGCTCGGCTCGGAGAGCCTGGCCCCCTTCCTGCGGCGAGCGCGCGAGTCCGGCAAGGGGCTCTTCGTCCTCGTGCGGACGTCGAATCCATCGGCCGGCGAGATCCAGGAGCTCGTCGCCGGAGGCTGTCCGGTCTACCAGCACGTGGCGCGTCTCGTCCATCGCTGGGGCGAGGGCCTCGAGGGAGACTGCGGTCTTTCCGCCGTGGGCGCGGTGGTGGGAGCGACGGCTCCAGAGCAGGCCGCCGCCGCCAGGTCGCTCCTGCCCCGGGCCATCTTCCTGATCCCGGGATTCGGAGCGCAGGGCGGGCGCGCGGATCAGCTCTCGCCGCTGTTTCTCCCCGGCGGGCGAGGAGCCCTGGTCAACGCTTCCCGCTCGGTGATCTTCGCCCACGAGACGAGCGACCTCCCCTGGCGGGACGCGGTCCGGCGCGCGGCGGAGGAGCACCGCGCGGCCCTGGAGCGCATCCGGAGCCGGGCCGTCGACGAACCGCCGCCGCGGGGGTAGCCGCCCGCTGCGGCGGCCGGGCTCGCGGGGCTTCTCTCGGCGCGGTCCGGCGTGCGGCGGAGGAGCGCCGCGCAGCCCTGGAGCGCATCCGGAGCCTGAGCCGAGGGATCGGGTCAGCTGGAGGCTTTCTGCTTGCCGCCGCCCTGCGACCGCTTCCAGCGGAGGTAGGCGTCGACGAACGGGAAGATCTCCCCGTCGAGGACCGCCGTGACGTTGCCGGTCTCCACGCCCGTGCGGCGGTCCTTGACGAGGGTGTAGGGATCGAGGACGTAGTTGCGGATCTGGTTGCCCCAGGCGATCTCGCCCTTCTCTCCGTAGATCCGCTCCATCTCCTCCTCCCGCTTGCGGTGCTCCTCGCGGATGAGGCGCGCCTTGAGGAACTTCATCGCCATGGCGCGGTTCGCGTGCTGCGATCGCTCGTTCTGGCACTGGACGACGATGCCCGTCGGAAGGTGCGTGAGGCGCACCGCCGAGTCGGTCACGTTCACGTGCTGCCCGCCGGCGCCTCCCGCGCGGTAGGTGTCGATGCGCAGGTCGGCGGGATTGATCTCGATCGCCTTGTCGACGTCCGGAAAGTCCGGCACGAGGTCGACGGCGGCGAACGAGGTGTGCCGCTTGTTCTTGGCGTCGAACGGCGATTTCCGGACGAGGCGGTGCACGCCGACCTCGGATCGCAGGTACCCGTAGGCGTACTCCCCCTGGACGCGGTAGGTCACGCTCTTGACGCCGGCCTCCTCGCCGTCGACCACGTCCACCATCTCGACCCGGAAGCCCTGGCTCTCGCAGAAGCGCCGGAACATGCGGGCCAGCATGGAGGCCCAGTCGCACGACTCGGTGCCGCCGGCTCCCGCCTGGATGCTGAGGAACGCGGAGAGGGCGTCGTGCTGGGAGCTCAGGATCGTCTTCAGCTCGATCTGGTTTAGCGTCTCGGCCGCCTTGTCCGTCTCGCCCTGGATCTCGGCGAGGGAGCTCTCATCGTGCTCGCCGGCGGCGATCCTGGCCAGCTCGAGGCTGTCTTCCAGCGTCCGGCGAAGCTGCTCGAGCGGCTCGATCTCGCCGCGCAGCCGCTTCAGCTCCGCGATGACATCCTGGGCCTTGTCAGGGCTGTCCCAGAAGCCGGGCCGCGACATCTCGGCCTCCAGCTCGGCCAGCCGCGCTTTCCCTCGCTCGACGTTGACGGCCTCCTCGAGCTGTCGGACCTTGTGGATGAGCTCCTGGAGCTGGTCGAAGAGCTCGGCGGGGTCGAGGTTCATCGCTGGATGCTCGCGGGGTAAGCCGTCTGCCGGGGGCGGGAGGCGGTTCACAGCGGCCTCTTCCCGGCGGAAAACAGGGCGAGCTTACAGCCGAGCCGGCGATCCTTCAAGATGTTGCCACCGTCTGGGCCCCGTGGTATCGTCTCGTGGCTTCCAGGAAGACCCACCCCTTTTCGAGTCGGAGATGCCGCGCAGAGACGACCTGCATTCGATCCTCATCATCGGATCCGGGCCGATCATCATCGGCCAGGCGTGCGAGTTCGACTACTCCGGGGCCCAGGCCTGCAAGGCTCTTCGGGAGGATGGCTACCGCGTCATCCTCGTCAACTCCAATCCCGCCACGATCATGACGGATCCGGAGTTCAGCGACCGGACGTACATCGAGCCGCTGAACCTCACGACGCTCTCCAGGATCGTCGAGCAGGAGAAGCCCGACGCCATCCTGCCGACGCTGGGAGGGCAGACCGGGCTCAACTTGGTCACCGAGCTCTGGGAAGCCGGCGTCGTCCAGCGCTGTGGAGTCGAGCTCCTCGGCGCCACCTACGAGGTGATCAAGAAGGCGGAGAGCCGCGACCACTTCAAGGCGGCGGTCCTGGCCTGCGGCCTCGATCTGCCCCGCAGCGAAGTCGCGAGCAGCATGGAGGAGGCGCGGAGGGTCGTCGCGGAGCTGGGCCTGCCGATCGTGGTGCGGCCGAGCTACACCCTCGGCGGATCGGGGGGAGGGCTGGCCTACACCGAGGAGCAGATGGAGGAGATCGTGTCGGCGGCCCTTCGGATCAGCCCGATTCACCAGACGCTGCTGGAGGAGTCGGTCGAGGGCTGGAAGGAGTTCGAGCTCGAGGTCATGCGCGACCGCGCGGACAACGTCGTCATCGTCTGCTCGATCGAGAACTTCGACGCGATGGGGGTCCACACAGGCGACAGCATCACGGTGGCCCCTGCGCAGACGCTGACCGACAAGGAATACCAGATCATGCGCAACGCCGCGATCTCGATCATCCGCCAGATCGGAGTCGAGACCGGCGGCTCCAACATCCAGTTCGCCACGCACCCCGAGACGGGCCGCATGGTGGTGATCGAGATGAACCCGCGCGTCTCGCGCAGCTC
>JAFGKN010000007.1 GCA_016928605.1 Planctomycetota bacterium
GTGCAGCTCTTCCGCGATGAGGCGCCGGTGGGTGGCGCGGTCGACCTCTACGCCCGGGAGAAGGAGGCGAGCACGCCGATCTCGATGGGAACCCTCGAGCTGACGGAGGGGATCAACAACCTCCTCTTCAAGCTGGTGGGAAAGAACGAGAAGTCGGCGGGCCTAGGCTTCGACCTGATCCATATCATCTGTGAGCGAGTGAACTAGACAGTTCTGGTTCGACCATCATGATGATCGCGACGAGAGGTCCTTCCGTCCACGACGTGAACACCGGATTTGCGGCGCTCGAGGCAGCGCGGCGACGCGATCCGATCGGACACGAGATTCACACGGTGCTCGCGGGACTGTACCTGTTCTCGCTGCCGCTCACGACAGCCGGGAGCAGCGTCACGTTCATCCTGCTGCTGATCGTCAGCATCGTTCGCCTGCGGCACACGGCGCCCGCGTACGCGGGGCTGTTCCGCTGCGGCGTGCTTTGGCTGGTCCTGGCATGGACCGCGTGGCACGCGGCCAGCATGGCCTGGTCGGCGGATCCGGCACAGGGATGCGATGAGCTCCGTGCCGCCCGTGTCCTGGCGACGCCGTGGATGCTGTGGCCTGTGCTCGATCGCGCAGGCGTGTTGATCCTTTCGGCGATCGGCGGCGTCCTGGCAGCGAACCTGGTCCAGGCGGGACAGTGGCTCGAAGTCTTCGGGCTCTCGCCCGCCGAGAACAACCGTCTGCGAGGTCTGATTCACCCGACGCAGACAGGAGCGTGGTGCGTCGCTGCCATGTGCTGGTCGGTGTCCGGCGTGCTGCTCGGGCGCGGCTGGATCAGGATCCTGTCGCTGGCGACGCTCCTCTCGGCGGGGGCGGGGCTGATCGCCACCGGCAGCCGCGGTCCGTGGCTGGCGGGGGCGGCCAGCGTGCCGCTGGCGATCGCCGTGATCGCGATCCGGCGGCCGCCCGCGCGCCCGGCGGCGCTGGTTCTGATCGCTGCGGGCTTGGCGGGAGGGCTGGGCGCTGCGTGGTTCGCCCGCGGCTTCGTCGAGCGGCGCATCGACACCGCCATCACCGAGCTGCGCGCCGGCTGGAGCGAAGAGATCTACTGGACCGACGGAGGGCTGCGCATCGGCCTGTGGCGGTGGGCGTGGGATGGCTTCACCGGGTCGCCGCTCGTCGGCCAGGGCGCGGGCAGCTTCGAGACGATCGCTCGGGAGAATCCGGGCTTCGCTGCAGCCCGGGAGAAGGCGGCGAAGATCGCCTCAGGCTTCTGCATGTCGCGCGGCCATGCGCACTCGGATTACTTCCAGGTTCTCTGCAACCTGGGCATCATCGGCGCGCTGATCGGAGGGGCGCTGGTGGTCGCACTGCTGCGCAACGCCTGGCGCGACCGGCTGGATCATCCGTTCGCGGATGGAAACTTCTTCGCGGCCATCGGGTGGTCGATCGGGGCGGCGTTCGACTGCTACCACCTGAGCGGCCACACGTTCGGCCTGCTGGGAGCGCTGATCGCGTTCACGTTGCCGCAGCGGTCAGCCCGCTCGTCTCTCCCGCCGTCGAGCTCCCACGCTCGCTCGCGATCTCGGCGCTCTGGATGACCGACCGACCCGGAAGGCAAATCTCCACGCTGGTGCCGGAGGAGCTGCCCTTCGGCGGACTCGCGATCCGGATCTCGCCGCCGTGGCCTCGCACGAGGTTGCGGCACCACCAGAGCCCGAGCCCCACCCCCGGCACCTCGCCCGTGTTCTCTGAGTCCACCTGGTAGAAGAGATCGAACACGCGCTCGATCTCGCCTGGAGGGATGCCCCGCCCGCTGTCGGTGAACCGGATGATCAGGTCATCCCGCCTCTCCATGGAAAGATGGAGCCCGGCCCCCTTCCCCGCGAACTTGCAGGTGTTCTGTATGATCTGATGGAAGCACCTGACCATGCTCTCCGGATCCACCATCACCACCACATCGGAGGCCGCGAGCTGGTCATCCACCTGGATCTCGGATCGCCGGACATCCTCTTCCGCCATCCGCAGAGCCTGATTCGAGAGGTACTTGAGCGAGACCGCCATCGGCCGCAGCGCGTGCTCCGCCTGCCGCTGGCCCAGCCACGCGAAGTCGATCAGACGGTCCACGAGCTGGCTCATGTGGTCGCAGCTCTCGGCGGCGAGGGAGAACAGGGCCTGGAGCTCCTCGCTCACCATCCCGCGAAGCTCATCGCCGATGAGAGTCGTCACTCCCTTCATGACGGTGAGGGGCGTCCGCAGCTTGTGCCCGAGACGGTCGAGGAAGGCGATCCGCACCCTCTCGCTCCACCTCTCATGGGACACGTCGTGGAGGCTCACGACGCACAAGGAGTCTCCTTGCTCGAGGCCCTCGGTGGCGCTGATCGTCCCGTGGTAGACCCGTTCCTCCGCCGGCTCGAGGAGTCCATCGCCGGATTGTCTACGGCGGATGTCGAAGGAGCTCGCGATTGCGCCGGTGGCGTCGCGCAGGTCGTGGTCGAACTTCTCGAGGCTCTCCTCCAGCCCGCGGCCGACAAGGCAGGGACATTCGAGCAGGTCGCGGGCCGCGTCGTTCGCAGAGAGCACCCGGTACCGGGAATCGCAGACGATCAGCCCCTCCTGCAGGGCGCAGAGGATGGCCTCGATCTTCGCGGTCGTCAACTGCGCCTCCCGGAGGCTGTCCAGGTGGCTGATGCCGACCCCGACGACGCTCGCGACCAGCATGAGGAAACGCGCGTCCTCGTTGCGAAACCACCGAAACGGGTTCCGGCTGGAGCAGTACAGAACGCCGAGATTCCGGCTCGCAGCCTTCAGGGGAACACAGATCGAGGAGTACATTCCAGCCACCGCGGGCCCGTCGGAGCCGGAGGTCTCCGCCCCCTTCTGGATGTTCTCCGAGATGACCGGCTGCCCGGTGCTCAGGCAGGCATCCACGATGCTGCGGCTGATGCGCATGCTGCTGACATCGCAGCGCCCCTTGCGGTCCCAGCCGGCACAGGAGTGGATCTCCTCGCTGCGCAGGAGCAGGAAGCAGAGCTGGTCGTACGAGATGCAGGAGCGGATGATCCCTGCCGCCCGATCCAGCATCTCCGGCACTTCCAGGACGGAGATGGATGTGAGGAGCGAGTAGATCGCGGCGTTGGTCCTCTCCGGAGCCGATGGCGCCTCGAAAGGATCGCCCTTGAAAACGATCTTCTGGCGCGGATCGTCCTCGATGCTCGAAAGCAGATCGTCCTTCAGGCACAGGATTTCCAGCCGGCAGTCGCCGAACTGGATGATATCGCCCGGGACCACGATCCGTTCCTGGATCCTCCGGCCGTTCACCGTCGTCTCGCCGGCACCCCCCGCGTGGCTTACAACCACCAGCTCCCCCTGTCCAGCGCGCTCGACGCGGATCGTCAGGTGATGGAGCTCGACGCCGTCATCTTCGATGACGATATCGCTCGACGGCGCCCGTCCGAGCGAGAGGGTGCCGCGGATGGGGACCTCGGACGAGACGAGCTGCGACCTGTGGAACAGATGGAAGGCGAACATGGCCGGCCGATAAGATGCCACGATAGAGGATGGCGACTGCCCTGTTCCTTCCCTATCGGCACGGGGGCAGCGCGATCTTCGGGTCCTTTCACATCTCGCGCGTGAATCTCCGCAATCCGGCGCTCCGCGGGGGCTGGACGGTCGCCGGGAGCGATTCGCCCGCCCTCCGCCCGCGGAATCCCCCTTGCGGGGTCCGCCGAGGCGTGAGAAGGTTGAGGGCGTGCTCGCCAGCGGGGGATCGACCGCAGCCGCGGCGCTGGAGCCGCCGCGAAGCCCTGCGATCCGCCCTTCCGGAGAGATCGGAGAGACAGACATGAAGCGCCTGCTCGTCAAGATCGCCGCCCTTCTCCTGACGGCCGGCGGAGCGTGTCTGCTGCTCGGATCCGCGCCCCACGCCCCCCCTACCCTCGTCATCGGCGAGGCCGCGGACCCCAGCAGTCTGAGCCCGCTCACGGCCAGGTCCAACCAGGACATCCAGATCATGGTCCTCCTCTTCCTGCCCCTGACCCGGACGGAGCCCGACTTCTCGCGGAGCCCCGGTCTGGCGAAGTCCTGGGAGTTCTCGGAGGATCGGCTCGAGCTCACGTTCCACCTGCGCCGCGACGTCTTCTGGCAGGACGGAGTCCAGGTCACGGCCCGCGACGTCGAGTTCACGCACAGCCTCCTCGTCGATCCGGCGGTCGGTTACCACAGCATCCGGTGGAAGCGGTACATCGAGGATTGCATCGCGGTCGACGACTTCACGGTCAAGTTCACCTTCTCGAAGGCCTATCCCGACCAGGTCATGGATGCCTCGGTGGGCTCCCCCGTTCCGAAGCACCTCCTCGAAAAGGTCCCTCGCTCGGAGCTGCAGATCTGCCGGTTCAACCAGGACCCCGTCGGCAACGGGCCCTTCCGCCTGGCGAAGTGGAAGCGGGGCGAGTCGATCGAGCTCGTCGCGAGCGAGACGTACTGCGATGGTGCGCCACGGCTGAAGCGGATCATCTTCAAGGTCATCCCGGACACGATGAACCAGATCCTCCAGCTCAGGAGAGGCGACATCGACCTCATGATCCGCGTGCCTCCCGAGCACTGCGAGGAGCTGGCGGGCCAGCCCCACCTCGTCGTCCACACGCTTCCCGATCGCGTCTACTACGCGATCGCCTGGAATCTCAAGGACCCGCTGTTCCAGTCGAGGAAAGTCCGCCACGCGCTGACTCTGGCCATCCCCCGCGCCGACCTGCTCAAGAGGATCTTCGGAGATCACGGCCGGCTCTGCGACGGTCCGATCTCGCCCATCCTCTGGGCGTACAACCCGGATGTGCGGCGCATCCCCCATGACCCGAAGAAGGCCGTGGAGCTGCTCGAGGAGGATGGCTGGAGAGACTCCGACGGCGACGGGATCCGCGACAAGGATGGCGCGAAGTTCTCCTTCGAGCTCATCGCCAACCGCGGCAACACGGTCAAGGAGACGACGAACACGATCGTCCAGGCGAAGCTGCGGGAGATCGGCATCGAGGTGACAACGCGCAGCCTCGAGAACGCGGAGTACACCCGGAGACTGACCCGCGACAAGGACTTCCAGGCCGCCACCGTGGGCTGGGGCGTGGGGCTCAAGATGGACATGACGGCGATGTGGCACTCCAAGTCCGTCGGCGATCCGTTCAACGTCGTCGGATTCCAGAGCGAGGAGCTCGACCGCCTCAACGACGAGGCCGTCTTCGAGCTGGACCGGGAAAAGGCGAGGCCGCTCTGGTGGAAGGCCCAGGAGATCATCGTGGAGGAGCAGCCGTACACCTTCCTCTACTTCCCCGATCAGATCAACTTCGTGAACCGCCGCGTCCGCAACGTTCGGATGAGCGCCATCGGCTGGAACCAGAACATCGAGGAGTGGGAGATCGCTGAGGAGCCCTGAGTGCCGGATTTCACAAATTCTTGTGCACCTGGCCGGCGCTTTCGCCCGCCAGGTGCGTCGCGAATGCTCGACGATCAACTCCGTCAA
>JAFGKN010000629.1 GCA_016928605.1 Planctomycetota bacterium
CCCGTCCCGCCGCTGGGCGCGGCCTTCGTCGCCGCTGCGGTGAGGGAGCGCGGGCACGACGCGCGGATCCTCGACCTCTGCTTCCACCGCGAGCCCGAGGCGGTGCTCGCCGCGACGCTGCGCTCGTTCGCGCCCGACGTCGTCGGGATCTCGATCCGCAACGTCGACAACGTCGCCTTCCCGCGGGTGAAGAGCTACCTCGAGGGCTACCGCGCCGTGGCGCGGATCTGCCGGGAGCACGCGCCCCGCGCCGCGATCTTCGTCGGAGGCTCGGCCTTCAGCCTCTTCCCCGAGGAGTTCATGGAGGAACTCGAGGCCGACTTCGGAGTCGTCGGCGAGGGCGAGACGGCCTTCGCCGACATGGTCGATGAGATCGACCGCTCGGGCCGCGTGACGAGCCCCTTCGCCGACCGGAGGGGCATCGTGCGCGGATCCATCTCGCGGACAGGAGCCGGCGGAGTCAGCCCGGCGTTCGATCTTCTCGACGTCGCCCGCTACTTCCGCGAGGGGGGCTCGGTCAACATCCAGACGAAGCGCGGCTGCCCTTTCCGCTGCGTCTACTGCAGCTATCCGCTGCTCGAGGGGAGCCAGGTGCGGGAGCGCGATCCGGCTCTGGTCGTGGACGAGATCGAGGCGAACCACCGCGCTCACGGCGTCGACGCGTTCCACTTCGTCGACAACATCTTCAACGTGCCCGCCGGGCAAGCCGCGGCGGTCTGCGACGAGATCTGCCGGCGCGGGCTGAAGATCCGCTGGACGGCGCACGTCACGCCGGCAGGCTGCACGCGGGAGATCCTCGACCGGATGCGCCGGAGCGGGTGCCGCTCGGCGGACTTCGGGACGGACAGCTTCTGCGACGAGCAGCTCGCGCGCCTGGGAAAGAGCTTCGACGCCGCCCAGATCTTCCGCGTCGCGGACTGGTGCCGGGAGCTCGGTTTGAGGCACAGCCACTCGCTGATCTTCGGCGGGCCGGGCGAGACGTGGGAAACCGTCCGGGAAACGGTGGAGAACACCGCGCGGTCGCGCCCCAACGCCGTCATCGCCACGATCGGCGTGAGGCTCTACCGCGGCACTCCGATCGCGGAGGATCTGATCGCCCGGGGCCTCATCGACCGCGGGCAGATCGGCATCGCCCCGGTCTTCTTCATCTCCGAGAGCGTGCGAGATGGCATCGTGGAGTACCTCGAGGCCGTCGCCGGCCGGCTTGCGAACTGGATCCTGCCAGGCACCGGCAAGAACATGAATGAGCGGTTCTTCCAGCGCGTGCGCTCGCGGGGGATCCGAGGGCCCCTCTGGGAGCTCTTCGATCCCATCGATTTCCGCGAGATCGACGTCGAGCCCCCGCCCGCGCGCGAGGCAAGCCCGCGCGGGCCCATCGTCCGCGCGCACGAGACCTCCCGCGAGGATGGAGGAGCGGCCCGCGATGATGACGACGAGCGCCGGCCGCGCTGAGAGCGCTAGATGGCTTCAAGGCACTTGAAAACGCGATGCATGCCTGCGTCCTGATCCCCGCCTACGACAATCCGCTCACCCTCGAGGGCGTGGTGAGGGAGTCCCTGCGGCTCCACCCCCACGTCCTGGTGGTCGACGACGGATCCGGAGAGGAGACGCGCCGCATCCTGAGGGGGATCGAGGGCATCACCGTCATCACCCACAAGCGGAACCTGGGCAAGGGCGCCGCCCTCCGCACAGGGTTCCGCGCTGCACGCCAGATGGGCTTCACGCACGCCGTCGCCCTCGATGCCGATGGACAGCACCTGCCGGGGAACATCCCGCGGATGCTCGAGGCCTCGCGGCGGCGCCCCGGCGCGCTCGTGCTGGGAGTGCGCAACCTGAAGGAGGCCGGCGCGGGCGTCGGAAGCCGGCTCGGACGGCTCAACTCGAACTTCTGGACGCTCGTCGCCACCGGCCTGCGGCTCGCCGACACCCAGAGCGGGCTGAGGTCGTATCCACTGGCGGCGATCGATCTCCTCCACCTGAGGACCACCGGCTACGACTTCGAGATCGAGGTGCTCGTGAAGGCGGCCTGGACCGGCATCGAGGTCGCGGAGGAGCCCGTGGAGGTGCGCTATTTCCAGGGCTCCGAGCGAGTCTCGCACTTCCGCCCTCTCGCCGACTTCGCGCGCGTCGGCCACCTCTTCACCCTCTTCACCCTGCTCCGCATCTGCCTGCCGGCTCCCTACCTCGCCATGCGCTCCCTGCGCAGCCATCACGAGAAGCGCTGGTGGGCGCGCCTCCGCGAGAGCGCCGCGGAGCTCTTCGTCCGCGAGCCGGGCTCCCCGCGGAGGATCGCCGCCTCGGTGAGCCTGGGGCTCTTCATGGGCCTCGCGCCGGTGTGGGGATTCCAGGTGGCGCTCACCCTGCTCGCGGCCCACTGGCTCGGCCTCTCGAAGCCGATCTCCGTGGTGGCGAGCCACATCTCGTTTCCGCTCGCCATCCCCTTCATCCTCTATGCTTCACTGGTGCTGGGGCGCATCGCGCTCGGCCTCTCCCCGGAGGCCGGCTCGCCGGCGACCCTCGAGCTGGCGCCCGAGGACCTGCCGGCCTGGATCGCCGGCAGCTTTCTCCTCGCGGCCATCGTCTCGGCCGCGGGAGGAGCGCTGACCCTCGCG
>JAFGKN010000099.1 GCA_016928605.1 Planctomycetota bacterium
ACCGGTCGTCACAAGCCGGCCTGCGGTCGAAAGTCTTCTCATCCACGCATCCGGAGTAGGTATATGAGGACGGAGCGTTGAGACAGCGCCCTGAACGATGGAGCTTCGAGGCCGGGGGGGCCGCCGACCGACTGCTCGGATCGGCCGCCGGAGGGGCCCGCTGGGGCGACTCTCGCGAACGCTCCGAGCGCGTCGCCCGGGCGATGGGGAATGCCCAGGCGCGCCAGTTCGCGGGGCCGAGGGCGACCGAGACCTTCGTCCACGGCGGGGCGCCCGCTGGCAGCGGGGAGAGCGTCGAAGATCAGGTGCGGGCGGCGTACGGGCAGATCCATCGCGCTCTGACGGAGGAGCGGCAATCCCTTCCCAGCGTCATCCGGGAGATCGTCTTCTTCCGCGACATCGCGAAGGACCTCGACCCCTATCTGGAGGCCCGCCTCGAGGTGCTGCAGCGGCTGGGGCTCTCCAACGCCTACCAGCCCGTTTCGACTTTCATCCAGCAGCCGCCGCTGGAAGACCACGCCCGCTTCGAGATCCTGCTCACCGCGGTCACTCCGCACCCCAGCACCGAGGCGAAGGTCTGGGATGCGCAGGAGGCGGCCATGGGTGCGCAGCCTCTCTGCCTGCGAGGATCCTGCGCCGGCTCCGAGGCTCGAGTGATCCTCCTCGGGGGCGAGAAGCACCTCTTCGCAGGCAATATGTACGGCGAGCCCGGCGATGCCTACGATGAGGCGCTGAGCATGTTCCGCGGGGCGCGCGAGATGCTCCGGAGGGAGGGCCTCGACTTCACCTCGGTGGCCCGCACGTGGATCTACTTCCGCCACATGTGGCGGGACTACGCCGGGTTCAACCGGGCCCGCCGCGATTTCTTCCGGGAAGCGGGAGTCGGCGTGCGCCCGGCGAGCACGGGCATCAACGGCAGTCCCTTTCCTCCGGAATGCAATCTCTGCATGGGGCTGCACGCCGTCGAGAGCCCGGGAGCTCCTCCGTTCGAGATCATGACCACGCCCACGCTGAACGAGGCCTGGGAGTACGGCTCGGACTTCTCGCGAGGGCTCCGCGTGGTCGATGCGAACAAGACCACTCTCTACGTGTCGGGGACGGCGAGCATCAACGAACAGGGCGAGACGGTTCACATCGACGATTTCGAAGGGCAGGTCGAGAGAACCCTCCTCAATATCTCCGAGCTGCTCGACCATCAGGGGGCCTCCCTGGACGATATCGTCTCGGCCATCTCCTACGTGAAGCGCCGCCGGGATGCGCCGAAGTTCTTCGAGGTCCTCTCGCGCAAGTCTTTCGGGGGCTTTCCGAACGCGACGGTGGAGGCCGGCGTCTGCCGCGAGAATCTCCTCGTCGAGATCGAGGTGACGGCCCTCCTCCCGCGCTGATCCACAGCGCTTCGGCAGCTCGGACTGGCCGCGCTTCGCCGGTCGGGGCCGGCTGCGCAGCGCTGGCTCTCCGCTGGCTTGTGGCGTCGAACTGCCTTCGACTCCCTGGCGCGCAAGGGGAGTTAGTGTTATAGGGAGACCGGGGAGAGGGAGGGGAAGACGGACGGACGTGTCGCGCTTGGGCGCGCGGCTCGAAGGTTAGACCAAACGGTTGGAGGGCGATCCGGATGAACGAGATGGAGAAGAAGAGCGCGGATGCCGGTGCAGGCGAGCAGGGGAAGGTGACGACGACCGACATGATGGCCAACGCGAAGCGCCTGCCGCTGGTCGAGAAGATCCTCGGCGGCATCGCCCTGGTCGTCATCGCTGGGTGGATCTACGTCTGGTCGGCCGGCGGCTGGTTCGGAGCGGACTGGTTCCCCATCCTGAGCTTCGTCGGCGCGCTGGACATCGCCGCTTTCGTGATCCTCAAGATCGTAGGCATCTCGCTCTTCCAGCCGAAGCTGGAGAAGTGGATCCTCCCCGTCCTCAGCCTTCTGCCCGTGGTGGGGTACCTGATCCAGATCGTCACGTCGGTGGGGACCTTCCTGACGGTGGGCGGCTCCCTCGCGCTCGCCTACGTCTCCGCCATGACCTACTGGCGGAAGCACCTTCCAGAGTTCTCGACGCAGCCGGGCGGCGAGGCCGCTGACGCGCCTGCTGGAGGGGATTCCGGGTCGGCGGCGGCCTCGGTGACGGAGTCCGGACCGAGCGGCGGCTCCGCGGATGCGCCGGAGGACGACACATCCCCTCCGTCCTGACGGACCCGGCCGGAGCCCGGACCGAGCGACGAGTCGGCACAGCCGCCGTGGAGCAGCGCATCGGCTCCGTCTCCTGAGCGGAGGACCTCTCGTCTCGAGAGATCCCGGGCTATCCGCCCACCGACGGAAGGCCCGCCAGCGCCATGGCCACCTCTTCCTCGCTGTAGATGAGGTCCTTCAGCTTGCCCGCGTGGTAGTCGATGTACGCCTGCATGTCGAAGTGGCCGTGGCCGGAAAGGTTGAGGAGGATCGTCCGGCTCACTCCTTCCTCCTTGCAGAGGAGAGCCTCGTCGATCGTTGCCTTCACGGCATGATTGGCTTCCGGAGCCGGGATGATCCCCTCGGCCTTCGCGAACTGGATCCCCGCGGCGAAGCACGCGAGCTGGTTGTAGGATCTCGGCTCGACGAGCCCCAGCCTCACCACGTGGCTGACCTGGGGCGCCATCCCGTGATAGCGCAGGCCGCCGGCGTGGAAGCCCGGCGGGACGAACGTCGATCCGAGAGTGTGCATCTTCACCAGGGGCGTGAGGTGCGCGGTGTCGCCGAAGTCGTAGGCATACCTGCCCTTCGTGAGCGATGGACAGGCGCTCGGTTCGACGGCCACGAACTTCAGCTTCTTGCCGCCGCGCAGCTGGCGTCCCAGGAAGG
>JAFGKN010000630.1 GCA_016928605.1 Planctomycetota bacterium
CCCGGCCCCGGCCAGTGCGGCACGTCGACGTCGAAGCCGTGCTCCAGCGGCGAATACGGTTCGTGTCCCAGGTGCCACTTGCCGAAGTGCCCCGTGGCGTAGCCGGCGTCCTGGAGTCTCTCGGCCAGCGTGTAGTACTCGGTCTTCAGCCGCGTGACCGTGCTCGGCGAGACCGCCTTCATGGCCGGCGGAGCAGACTTTCCCTCCGCCGCCTCCAGGACGACCTGCGGCAGGTGGCACGCCGGCGTCGTGATGCCGGTCCGCGCGGGGCTGAGGCCGGTCAGGATGCTCGCGCGCGTCGGAGAGCAGAGCGGGCTGGCCGAGTAGGCCCGCGTGAAGGTCATCCCGCGCCGCGCCAGGCGCTCGACGTTCGGTGTCCGGTAGAACTTCGTGTGCCCGTACAGCGCGGTGTCCGCCCACCCGAGATCGTCCGCCAGGATGAAGACGACGTTGGGCTTTCCGCCGGCCGGCGATGGATCCGGGGATGGCGGGGAGGTCGACGCGCCCTCGAGCGCGGCGGGTTTCCCGGCGGCCGGCCGTGGATCCGACGAAGGCCCAGGGATCGGCCTCTCCTCGGCACCGGTTGGCCTCCCGCCAGCCTGCGCCGGATTCGAGGATGGCGCCGCGATCGGCTTGCCGTCGAGGTAATGATCGAAGTAGCGCTCCCACACCGCGGCCATCTTCTGCGTGGCGAGGCCGGGCGGATCCAGCTCGCCGGCCCACCTCGCGAGCTTGGTCTTCAGCCGCTGTGCGATGTCGGGATGCGCCGCGAGCAGGTTGTGCTTCTCCTCGCGATCCTCCTCGAGGTCGAAGAGGTACTCGCGGGTCCCCCCGCGGAGGTACTTCCACCTGCCCTCGCGCACGGCCGACTGCGCGATCCACCGCCAGTAGAGAGCCTCGTGCGGAGCGCCCTGCGTC
This sequence comes from Planctomycetota bacterium, assembly GCA_016928605.1. GTDB lineage: Bacteria > Planctomycetota > UBA8108 > UBA8108 > UBA8108 > JAFGKN01. Next base: position 919 of record JAFGKN010000630.1, read on the forward strand.
TCGCCGCGCAGGTACGGCAGCAGGTTCACCCCGTCGAGCCTGGGATCCTCCGGCAGCCCCGCGAGCGCGAGAGCGGTGGCGGCCACGTCGAGCGAGATCACCGGATGGTCGTACCGCTGCCCCCCCGGGATGGTTCCCTTCCAGCAGACGACGAACGGCACGCGGATGCCGCCCTCGGCGAGCATCCCCTTCTCGCCGCAGAGCGGATCGTTCAGCGAGCCATCCCAGCCGGGCCCGCCTCCCGGCGCGTCGATCTTGTGGATCTTGAGCGGCGCTCCGTTGTCGCCCATGAAGAAGACCAGCGTCCTCTCCTCGAGGCCGTGCTCGCGCAGCGCGGCCACGATGCGCCCCACGCCGTCGTCGACCGCCGAGATCATCGCGAGGGCCTGCCGGCGGCGCTCCGGCATCGCTCCGGGGAAGCGCCGGAGATACTCCGGCGGCGCGTCCAGAGGGACGTGAGGCGCGCGGTATGCGCAGTAGAAGAAGAACGGTTCGCTCCGGTGCCGCTCGATGAAGGCGCACGCGGCGGCGCTGCACGCGTCGATGTGGTAGAGGCTCGAGCTCTCTGCGCCGGGCGCGCGATCGTCACCGTCGAGATCGAAGTTCGCCCAGCCGGGCCCGTTGGCGTTCTTGGAGTACACGTCGTCGAAGCCGTGGCGGGCGATGGCCGGCGCCGGTCCGAGATGCCACTTGCCGGTCATGCCGGTCGCGTATCCGGCCTTCTTCAGCCGCTCAGCGATGGTCAGCTCCGCGTCGAAACCACCGAGCGCTTCGCCGTTGCTCTCGACGCCGAAGCGGTTCTGATAGCGTCCGGTCAGGAGCCCTGCCCGCGACGGCACGCACTGGGGCGCGGTCACGTACCCCGATGTCATCCGCACGCCGCCTGAGGCCAGCCGGTCGATGTGCGGCGTCCTGATATCGTCGAGCACGCCTTGACAGCCGAGGTCCGCGTAGCCGTGGTCGTCGGTGAAGATCACGAGGAGGTTGGGGCGATCGCTCGCGAGCCCATGCCCGCCGAGCGCCGCGATGACAAGGCTGATGACAAGAGCGCTGAGAACGACATACCGTTTCATGGTGTCCATCCCGGTTGGATGCTTCGCCGGCGGGAGGGGGGAGAGCCGGCTGGTCATCTTCTACAGGATGATCCTTCGCGAGACAATCCGGCGGGCAGGATCACCGCGTCTCCGCGCTCCGGCTCTCGATCACCATCCCCCCTTCGCGCGCGAGGGAGATCTCGTCGAAGTAGCCGCAGGAGTCCGCTGAACCCTTATCGAGCTTGCACCAGCCCTTGACGGCCAGAGGGCGTCCCGCCTGCTCGGCAACGCCCGTCCACCTCGCCTCCAGGTCGGTCCACCGCAGGTCGGCCCCGATGACCCTCTCCTTCGCACGGCTCCACCTCCAGGGCCTGGAGGCAGGCCTCCGTCCCCTCGAGACCCGAGAAGCGCAGCGACAGCATGCCGTGGGCGGGGCGGACGTCGGGAAAGACGAGGTCGAGAGCCCTGAAGATGCCGCCGGCCGCATCCCGCACGCGGATGGCCTCGACGATCTCCTCCTCGTTCAGAGAGACCTTGAACAGCCCGGGCGTGTTCGTGTCGGCGAAGAGAAGTCTCAGCCGGTACAGCCCGGGGCCGACGGTCAGATGCACGCGGAAGTCCCTGCCGTGGATCCCGTAGCGGTAGAGCTCGGGGTCGGCGGTGCCAGCGATCGTGATGCTCCGCCGGTCCATGTAGAGCGCTCGCTGGACCGAATCGGCGCCGCGCCCCAGCCGGATGACGAACTCCATCCCCGGCCGCCACGCCTTGCCGCGAGAGTCGACGTGGTCCTCGCGGCCCGTGTAGCCGAAGATCATCCGCTGAGCAACGCGTGGACCGCCGCCCGATCCGGACGGAGCGCGCCCGGTGGCGGCGCAGTACTGCACGGCGTCGATGGAGATGGAGGCACCGGCCGCGAGAGGGTTTCCCGTACCGCGCGCCACCACCGCGATGGTGTGCTCGCCATCCTCGAGGCCGCTCCGGCTGTAGAGCACCTGCTGGTGGCGCGGGGCGGGTGTCCAGCAGTCGATGCGCGTGAGCTGCCGGACTCCGTCGAGGAGCACGTCGGCCTGACCGCCCGCGGGCCCGGTCGATCCGATGATCCTGACCTGATGGCCGGCGAAGACGAGCTCCGCGCGCGCTCCCGCCTCCTCCGCAGCGTGGAGGCTCCGCCCGCGCGCCGCCGCGTGCGAGATGGCCTTCCACGCGCCGTGATACACGAGATCCTCGTCCTCGACCGCGGTCTGGGGATCGTCGCCGCGGATCACCACGTCGCGGGCGCCGTCGTGGCGGATCCGCGCGATGACGTCGCCTCCGCCGGCCGGAGCGATCGTGTAGCCGCTCCGCTCGAGATCGCCGCGGCGCTCGAGCGCAACGCCGCCAGCCTCCACCGCCGCCGGAGCGAACGAGAGCCGGACGACCTCGGTCACGCCCGGCGGAGCATCGAACGTGGAGTACGAGATCCTCCCCTTGTCGTAGACGACGTCGGTCACCACGGAGGTGCTGTCCACGATGTGATTCTCGCGAGGAGGTGCCCAGAGCTCGGGCAGGAGCGCCATGGCCTTCAGGATCTGGCAGAGGGGCCAGGGATGGGCCAGGTTCAGCCATTCGCCGGCGGCCACGACCTCTCCATCGATGCCGTCGAGAACGACTCCCGTCGTGCGGCTGTCGTATGTCGCCATGAGCATCATGCGCCGGCCGATCTCGAGCGCCCGCGCATCGCCCGCGAGGCGGCCGTACATCAGAAACGCGGGGGCGTACGTGTACTGGTTGTACGACAGCGAGGTCCCGCAGCAGATGGAGGACTCCGGGATAGCCCAGGCACCGCTGTAGACGCCGCCGCGGGATGCGGGATCCACGCCGTTGCGGTTGAAGGGCAGGGTCAGGATGTTGCGCGCGTCGGTCCGCCACCCGGGAAACGCGTCCGGGTGATGCAGGATGTACTCGCAGATCCACGGCACGACGCCGCAGGTGAGGGCGCCTTCCATGTCCCAGTAGTGCCGGCCCCAGACCTCGTTCTCCGTCCAGCGGGGCAGCAGGTTGTCGCGGAGGTAATCTCGCGCGGCATCGCGCGCCCTGACGATCGCGTCGTCCCGCCCCGCGTGCCCGAGGGCGATGAGCTCGTCCAGGAACTCGGCGATGAGCGCGACGCCTCCCGTCAGCTCGTCCGACCACATCTTGTGCTGCGGGCTCATGTACCGGTTCCAGGGCGGCAGCGAGGGATCGCCGAGGTTGCACTCGCGCGCGAACACGTCTCCCCAGTGCTTCGCGGCGTCCAGGTAGCGCGCCGTGCCGGTCAGCTTGAAGGCGCGCAGCACCTCGACGCCCAGATACGCGCAGAGATCGAGCTGGTTGGGCACGTCCGGGTCGGCGCGACCGTATCCCTTGCCCCGCGTGGGAGTGGCGATCGGAAACGACGGCCACGGATGGTCAGTGCTCGTCAGACACCAGTCGAGCACGTAGTCCACGGTGAGCGGTATGTAGACGAAGGCCAGCGGATCGCCGCTGTAGCGGTAGTGCGCCGTGAGCCCCTGGATGATGCTCAGCGCCCGCTGGCCCAGATCGCCGCACATCCAGGGATGCGTGGGCGGGATCGCGATCGTTCCGTCATCCGCGATCTTCCAGTGCGTGTTGTAGATGATGTGCGGCGCCGCCAGCACGGCGCCGTCAGCATCGACCCAGGGATACCTCTTGTAGAGCTCCACCGCGAAGCGCAGGCGCTCGTCGAGCTGGCCGTTGCGGCCCTTGTACCAGGGAGCGATCACGCCGTGGTCATCCTCCGCGACGGCGTGGGCGTAGTAGCGCTTCTCCGCTCCCTCGAGCGCGGCGCTCGAGAGAACGGCCAGCACGGCGATGAGGGCTGTCCGGTGCATCGCGCTTTCCTCTTTGTACTCCTGGGCGGTGGCCGCGAGACGCCGCGCGGCTCTCCGGCGCTGATGGCCGGCATCCACCGCTGCAGGAGAGGCGCAGCCAGCGAATCGTATCCCTCCCGGCCGGGGGAGACAACGCCCGGCGGCAAGACCTTCCCCCCGCCCGGCTCTGCGCCGGCCGGTGCCCATCCCGAAAAAACACGTCACACCCCGCTCGCCGCCGGTGTTCTCGGCTGGTGAGGCCGCGAAGGAACGGCCTCCGAGAAGCGCGCCCCTGACCATGCGGTCACGGCAAGGACCCGGCCGCGCTGGCTCGAGAGTCGAATCAGCGCCGGGTCTCTGGGAGTTACAGAGCCATGAGAGACACCACGAGTTTTCACACGCGCCTTCCGGCGGGCACCCTCGCCGTCCTCGCGCTGTCATTCGGCCTTGCGGGCGCGCTCCGCGCCCAGTCATCGGCCTGCATGCCATCCTCCGAGAAGGATCCCGTGGCGCGCGAGGCGCCGCACTTCCGGAGAGGGGACTCCAACGGGGACGGCCGGCAGGACATCTCCGACGCGCTCGCCACGCTCTCCTTCCTCTTCCTCGGCAGAGACTCGCCGGGCTGCCTCGATGCGGCGGACACCAACGACGACGGCGCAGTGGATATCACGGATGCCATCCGGCTTCTCGCGTTCCTCTTCCTTGGAGCCGCTCCGCCGCCCGGCGGGCTCGAGTGCGGCCCCGACGAGACGCCCGACGGTCTCGACTGCAGAGATCCCTCTCCGTGCGCCCAGACCGCCGACCCGCCGGACGCCGACGAGCTGGACCTGCTCTCGCGTCCGCCGCCGGAGATTCCGCCCGGCGCGCGCCTCCCGTCCACTCCGACCCGGCTCGCGATCTCCCTGGCGGCCGGCAGGCCTCGCCTCCTCGGGCCGGAGGGCGAGGGATCCTCGGTCCGCGAGGAGCGGCTTCAGGCCGACGGGACCTGGAGCGTCGAGGAGGGGAAGAGCCTTGCACCCGGCCGCCCCGGCGCTCCCGACATCGCGCGCCGCGTGGTCGATGTCCTCCTGCCCTTCGACGCGGATGTGCGCACCTTGAACGTCTGGATCGATCTCGACCGGCTCGACCGCCGGCTTCTTCCAGTCGGCCCGCTCGAGGTCCGGCGCGTGGGCGAGGTGGGCTACTACGATCCCGAGAGCGAAAGGGTCCGGCGGCTGCTCGCGGACGAGCTCTACGACTCGCCCGGCGACGATACGTTCGTCGAAGGACGCGACGAGCTCTGGCCGCCTCACGTCGTCGACGTGGTCGGATTCTCCTCGAGACGGCAATACCTCTACGTGCGCCTGCTCTTCAGCCCCTTCCAGTGGAATCCACGGACGCAGCAGCTGTTCGAGATCCGCGATGTCGCGTTGACCCTCAGCTGGGAGCGGTCCCGCTTGAACCCAGCGTCGGCCGCGATGAGGCTGAGCGATCCCGCCCGCATCGAGGAGCGCGAGACATCCTTCTACAACTGGCTGGCGGCCCGGGAGTGGTACGATCTCGCCGAGGGTTTCGAGCGCGAAGGCAGCTACGACTACGTGATCATCACCTCGCGCAGCGTCAAGACGAACTGCAGCCAGCTGAGCAGCTTCAAGACCCACAAGGAAGGCCAGGGACACACCGTGGCGATTCTCAGCGTGGAGACGATCGAGGCCTTCTATCCCGCTCCCGAGCGAGCGGACAGCATGCGCGAGTTTCTGCGGGACAAGTACCAGGAATGGGGCATCGAGTGGCTTCTCCTCGTCGGCGATCCGGATCCGTATGATCAGTGCGAAGGAGCCGCCGACGCCGTCGGCAGCGTGCCCATGAAGATGGCCTGGCCGCGCGGCGACGGCTACCTCGGCCTGGACGAGGACGGAGAAGCTGTCTACGGATTCTGCCCCACGGACCACTACTTCGGCGATCTTTCGGCGGACTGGGATGTGGACGGCGACGGCTACGCTGCCTCCAGCGACGACTACGACGTGGTCAGCGTGGGCGTGCACGCTGGCGGTTCCGACTACTACGTGTACCGGAACCTCTACGGTCTCGATTTCGACATGGAGCTGAAGGTCGGGCGGATCCCGTTCGACGATGTCTCCAGGATCGACGCCGTGCTCGACCGGACCATACAGTACCAGGTCAACTCGAGCAGCCCGTCGAGCGGCCGCAGCCGCGTGTACCTCGCGTGCAGCTTCCTCGACAGCTCGACAGACACGGCCTGTCTCGGACGCCAGCTCCACCACGAGGTCCTCGATCCCCTCGGCCTGAGCACGTTCACCTTCTATCAGGACGCATCGATCTTCTCCGCGTCGCACACGCTCGAAAACACGGCGCTCATCGACGAGTGGCAGAGCCGGTCGGCGGGGCTCGTGCTCTGGGCGGGTCACGGGAGCTCGACGCGGACGCGCATAGGCTACGAGGAAGGCGGAGTGGAGCACTGGGACGGAACGATCATGGACACCGCCTCGGCCCCTGGCCTCGTCGACGGGCCGGATCCCTTCGTGTTCCAGACCTCGTGCAGCAACGGCCGGCCGGAGTACGCCGAGAACCTGGCGCACACGATGCTCCATGATTCCGCGGTGGGGACCGTGGCGGCGAGCCGTCACTGCTACTATACCGTGGGCCAGGACGCGTTTGGCAGCTCTCACACCTGCAGCGATGTGGCCTACCGCGCCATGAAGTGGGTGGCGAACGGGAGCTCGGCAGGGCGGTCGATGCAGATCATGCGAGAGACCGGCCATCCGGGCGACGACTGGTGGATGGTCCACAACCTGCTCACCTTCAACTTCTACGGCGATCCCAAGGGACGCTTCCAGCACTGATCGAAGAGGAGGCGCCCCGCCAGCAATCTCGGGCGGCCTGCCTGCCCTCGCGGCGGAAAGGCGGCCCGACTTTTTCATGACCGCCACCCCCTCGTGGCGTACAATCCATCTCAGTTTTCTGCTTGGAAATCCTGCGCCGCTTCACGGCGCGCTGGTTCCTCGGGGTCGAAGCTCAGCCATGACAAGGACGCACTGCCGGCTCATCGCCGCAGCTTTCTACTGCTCGGGCTTGCTCCTGTTTGCGCAGGACCGCCGGATCATCGCTCAGGACGCCGACGGCGACGGCATTCCGGACGCGGAGGATCCGTGTCCACTGACCGCCACTCTCCGCCGCGCCGGCGACGCGTTTGACGGCACGGGCAACGCCTGCAACTGCCAGCTCCCCGCGGCTCGCATCGTCGAGTGGTTTCCTCCCGGCGCGGAGCTGCCCCGCGACGCCGCGTTCGCGAAGGCGGCCGTGGGAGTGGGAGACATCGATGGAGATGGCATCGAGGATCTCGCCGTGGCGGCTCCGCGTCGGCCGCTGGACGAGGATCTCTGCCTGCCGCCGGCCGAGTCGAACACGTCGCTTGTCTACTTCCACAGCGGCAGCAGCGGCAGGATCATCAACAGCCAGGTGATCCGGGAAATCGAGGGCCATCACTGCGGAGCTCTCGGATTCGCCCTGGCGAGAGTCGATCCCATCGGATCGGAGATCGAGGACGGGGAGACCGCGCTCGCCATCGGCGCCCCCTGCGCACTGGGCGGGCGGGGAGAGCTCCACGTCGTCATCCTCCGCGGCGAAGACATCCGCGCAGCGTTTCCTCCTCGAGCCGGCGACGCGCCCGGCGATCTGCTGGGGACCTCGGTGGCCTGCGCGGGGGACACCGACGAGGATGGAGACAACGAGATCCTGGTCGGAGCCCCCGGTCACTCCGGTGGAGGAGAGCACGCGGGCAAGGTACTCCTTCTCGATGGAGACGGGACGGTCATCTGGGAAAGGGAAGGCCAGGGCGCGCTGGAGGGCTTCGGCTGGGCGGTGGCGAGCGCCGGTCTCTTCGACGCTGACGCGCGCCCCGACGTCATCGCCGGCAGCCAGAGCCTCTGGCCCGGCGGGGACGCTTGCGGCGGAATCCGGGTGTTCTCCTCGGCGGGCGAACTGATTCTCTCCCGGACGGGCGAGACCGGAGAGCGCCTCGGCGTCTCGGTGGCCGCGGTCGGCAGGATCGACGGAGACGAGTTCGCCGACGTGCTCGTGGGAGCCAGCTTCACGCCTCCCCTCCATCCCTGCGTCCCGGCGCCGGGTTCTGAGCCGACCGGTCCGGGCCGCGTCTACCTCCTGGCCGGAGGGAACGCATCCGTGGAGGAGGGGGGCGTCGCGGGCAGAGAGCTGCACCGCTGGACAGGCCCGCAGCCCGGGTCGAGCTTCGGGCGCTGCGTGGCCAGCGCGGGGGACGTCAACCGCGATGGGGTCGCGGAACTCATCATCGCGGCGCCCGACTTGACCGTCGAGGGCCGGAGCCGCGCCGGCATGGTGCTGGTGTACGACGGGAGCGACTTCTCTCCGCTGTGGAGCTTCTCCGGCTCGCGGGAGAACGCGACCGTCGGTCGCTCCGTGTGCCGCATCGGCGATCTGGACCAGGACGGCGTCTCCGAGGTGGTCATCGGTTCCGTGCTCCGGCGCGGAGAGGATCCTCCGTTTCCCGCGGGGCACCTGGCGCTGTTCCCCATGGGCGAGGTGGATGGCAACGCGATCCGCGATGCCTGTCAGGTCTGCGCGTCCCCCACCGTCCTGACAGCCGGGGAAACACAGGAGTTCACGGTCACCCGCCTCTTCCGCGCCCGGTGCTTCCGTTTCGATGCCCACGCCGGGAGAGCGCTGCGATTCAGGACGAGCGCCTCGAGCGCGGATGACCGGCTCTCCATCTTCGCGCGTTGGGATGTGCCGGCATCTCCTGCGAAGTACGACTACACCGCGGCCGGCGCGGACGCCGACGATCCGGGACTTTTTCTGCCGGCCACGCGGGAAGGCGTGCTTTACCTGTACGTCAACGCTCCCGTCCTCGCGGGCGACGTCGCTCGAGGGACGATCCAGGTCGAGGAGATCGAAAACGTCTTCGCGCGGCGCATGATTCCGTGTTTCCTCGAGCCCGAGGCGCCCCGTCAGCTCAGGACCAGCATCCTCGGAGGGCGGTTCTCCGAGGGAGTCGCTTTCACGCTCAGGGCCCGGGACGGCGAGAGCTCCTACCAGGCCGCGGACATCACGCTCATCGACGAGGGGCTCGCCCAGGCGGCCTTCGACCTCGCCGGCCCTCCCGAGGCGCCGGCGGGCGATTACGACCTGGAAGCTCGACAGGAGGGCTCGCCTTCCTTCGTCCTGCCGGAGGCATTCCGGATCCTGTCGGCTCCGCCGGGAAGCCCGGCGTACCGCGTGAGCATCGAGCAAGGGGGCACGTACCGGAACAGCTTCCCCGCGCGGGTCACGCTCCGCGTCGAGAACACCGGCGCGACGAGTCTGCCGCCGCTTCTCTTCCGGCTGGCGGGTCCCGAGGGGTCGGCGTTCAGCTTCTCGGGGAACCGGCTCGAGTTCTCAGGCGAGGCCCTGGGGCTCGCGTATCACATCCTGGGGCCTGACGGGAGCATCCCGCCGGGCGACGTCGTGGAGATCCCCGTCTGGTTTCGCAAGGCGTACACGGACGAGGAGTGCCCCCACATCCCCGATCAGCCCTTCGAGTGCTCGGGCGAGCTGCGACTCGAGATCTTCGAGCCGGGCCCGGAGGAGGAGTTCTCCTGGCTCGAGGTGGAACCGCCCCCGGGCCTCGATGATCCAGCGGGGCGGCTGAGGTGGGAGGAGATGGCGCCTCGGCTCGGGGAGCGCTTCGGCAGCACGTGGAAGGAGTATCACCAGGGGCTGATCTCCCTCGCTGGGCGTCTCGCGCGCCGGGGAAAGTCGTCGGGCTCGGCCTTCGCCGCCTTCGAGCTGGCCCTGCGCGAGTTCCTCGGCAAGGGATGCGCGGCCGTAACGGGAGCGGTCATCGATGCCGGTACGGGAGCTCCGCTGGGCGGCGCGATCGTGGTGGCCGTTGATCCGACCGGAACGGTCGCATCGTTCTCGCCCGTGACCGCCGATGGCTTCTTCTCCGTCGACTGGCTCGACGCCGAGACCGCGTACTGGCTCGAGGTCGTGGAGCCGCGCAGCGGCGAGGTTCATGAGTCGGACCGGCCCCTGGTGACGGTCGGAGAGTCCGGCGAGCGTCTGGGAATCAGGATCGAGGCGAGCCGGAGTCCGGGAGGAACGGGAAGAGGACCTTTCGCGCCGGCCTGCGGGAACTGCGATGCGACCGGACTCCCCCGGGCACCGATCTCCCCGCCGGAGGATCTCTTCAACACTCACCTCGTGCAGAGATTCCAGGTCATCGGCTCCTTCGATCCCAACGTGAAAGACGGCTCCGGCACTCAGGGAGGCGACGTGGACATCGATGTCGAGGAGGAGATCGAGTACACGATATCCTTCGAGAACCTGGCGGACGAGGAGGGCGGCGCGGCGGCGAGGCTCGTCAGAATCGAAGATGCTCTGGATCCCGCGCTCGACTGGACCAGCGTGGCGTTCCGGAGCGTGTTCATCAACATCCAGCCGGAGCCGATCGAGATCCTGTGCGAGGAAGAGACCGCTTCGGGCGATCCCGTGTTCCTCTCGAGCGTGCCCTCCGATCCCGGCGGCTGCTTTCCGGACAGCCATCCCACCTACGGTGCCGAAGCATCCTGCCAGAGCATCTCGGCATGCCGCGAAGTCGAGGTCCAGTTCCTGGAGGGCGACGAGCGGACGGTGCGGCTGACCCTCGCGATCGAGGCGTGGGTGACCCCGGTCTTCGATGCCGCCGTCCACGACGAAGAGTACGGGCTCCTCACCTGGGAGTTCCACCTGCTCGATGCCGAGGTGGCGCCGGACATCGCGGCGGAGAACCGCTGGGGATTCCTCGCGTACGGCTGCGAGGAGAGCGAGGAAGGCGAGTTGAACATGTGCGGTGGTCAGGTCTCGTTCACGGTGAAGCCCCGGCCGTCGAGCGGTGAGCCCACCGTGGTCGAGAACACGGCGAACATCTACTTCGATCTTCAGGAAGCGGTCCCCACGGAGCCTTCTGCTACGGTCACGATCAGCCTCCAGTCTCCCTCCGTCCCCGAGGCCCTGACGCCGCTGGAGGAGGCCACGGAGGTCGACGCTGATACGGTCCGCTTCGTCTGGCAGTCCGCCTATGCGACCTGCTACGACTTCTTTCTCTGGGAGGACACTGCGGGCGAGCCGGACGAAGCGCTGCAGACGATCTTCCTGACGACGCCCCATTATCCCGAGGACGACGGGAGCGTCCAGCTCTCGCGGGGAAAGCAGTACTTCTGGCAGGTCCTCTGCCATGACGACCGCGGGCAGACCCTCGAGGAGACGCCGATCTGGAGCTTCAGCACCGCCGGCGAGGGCATCGAGTTCCGGCGTGGAGACGTGGATGCGAGCGGCCGGCTCGACATCACCGATCCCATCATCACGCTGCACTATCTGTTTCTGGGCGATGCATCTCCATCCTGTATGGATGCTCAGGACTCCGACGACAACGGCAAGATCGACATCACCGACCCGATACGGAGCCTCAGCTACCTATTCCTCGGGGGAGCGACGATTCCGCTGCCGGGGCCGGTCGACTGCGGAACGGATCCGACCGAGGACTCCGCGGACGTCGGAGGCGAGCTAGGCTGTGTCGAGTTCACCGGCTGTGCGAGGTGAGAAGCCTCGAGCCGGCAGGGAAACGAAGCTGTCACTCGCTCCCGGCATCGGGGCGCTGGTCAGCCGGGGCTCTCTCCTCGCCGCGGGGCACGGCCACCAGGCGGAATCCTGTGCTCATGGCCGCGCCGCTGCGCGGGAGTCCGTTGCGCGTGGCGATGCGACCGTAGTACTCGTCCGTGTTGAACCAGTTCCCGCCGCGGAGCGACCGGTACGTGTAGGGTGGACACGGCCGGCCGATGGCGTGCTCCGATACCGAGCCCGTCAGGTCCCGGACGCCGTAGACGCTCTCGTCGGCCGGCGAGACGAGCACCTCCTCGAGCCGCGCCGACACGCCTGCGTATCCGCGGCGAGTCCAGGCATAGCTCCAGATGGGATAATCGCCCCAGACGTAGATCCGCCGGTCGGCGCCCCGGGCCGCCTTCTCCCACTCCAGGTCGGTGGGTAGCCGGTA